>JBIKKL010000703.1:0-2867 GCA_044360365.1 Burkholderiales bacterium
GGTGATCGTTGGACGATTACCCTCAACGGCGTTGCATTCGCGCTGCCGCAGCTTGCAAGCGCGGGTCTGACGACCGAACAAGTGCTCGACAGTCTGATCGCCCTCGTGACCTCCAGCGGCTATCGGGTGGCGGCGGATCCCGACAATGGCGACGGCAAGGCAACGATCGAACGCGATGACGGGTCTGCGTTCACCATTCGCGTGTCTGTCACAGGCGCAAGCGTCCAGAGTGCGGCCACGGTATCCGGCAGTACGGGCGGCACGCAGGTCATCATCACCACACTCGACGGCACGCCGTTCGCCGCCGAGCTTACGAAGGCCGATTCCGCATCGCAGGTCGGCGAGTTGCCGGCAGGGGCAGCAGTCAATGCGGGTGGAAGCGTCGAGAGCACGACCCATTGGTCGCAGGTGGATCTGCAGGTTCGGCTGCTCGCGCACACCGACGGGACGTCCGCCGTGATCGATGTGGCGAAGCTGCCGAACCTCGTCGTTGCCGCCGGTGCAAACGCGGATGGCGCCTATTCGATCGATACGTCCGGCGCCACGATACGGGTGACGCTGTCCGGCGCCATCGACGTCAACGACGTATGGGCATTGACGAGCACCATCGACGGCGTATCCAAGCGCTTCGAGTACACAGTCCGTGCGGGTGATACGCTGGCCAGGATTGCCGACGGCCTGGCTCGCGCGATGAATCTCGTGTCCGATGGCGCCGCCTGGGACGTGGTGCTCTCGACCGCCCGAGACAGCACGACGATCGACCTCACGGGGCAGGCGCGTGAGGGCGACGTCTGGAAGCTGACGGTATCCGGCGAAGGCTGGAAGTTCGCGTTCTCGGATACGATCGGCCCGAATCCGGTGCTGGCCGACCTGGGCAACGCCATCGAAAGTGCGATCGAGACCATCACCGGGTTCGATGCGGCGGTGAGCGTCGACGGCACCTCCGGTGCGGTCCGTATTGTCGTCACCCATCTCGGCGCGTTTACCCTCGCGCTCGACATCGAAGCTGCCGCCAACGCCGAGGGTCGTGCGACGACCGTCGTCCTCGGCACGCTCGAACGGGCCGTCGAGTACACCTACACCGCGGGCGCGAACCGCGAAGTCAAGGTGGCCGACTCGCTCGACGTGACCATTGCGGACAACGACGCACCGGGTGTCCTCGTCCTGCAGACGAACGAATCGACCGATGTCATCGAACCGACTGAGTTCGTCAACATCGGTTCGGGCTTCCTCTCGCAGGTTGCGACGACCCGCTTCAGTCTCGGGGCGCCGGGCGCCAACTTCGAGAACGGATCGATCGCCGTCGCGGCAGGCACGAAGTGGACGGTCTGGCTCACCATCGCGAATCTCAATCAGGGTTCGCCGCCGGTTCAGCACGTGTTCGAAGAGACCGCGGTGGGCGGTTCGACGGTGGGATCGATGGTTTCGTTGCTCGCCAGCCGGATCAATTCGCAGGCAGGCCTCGAGTTCAACGCATCCTCCTCGGGCGCCTACCTCACGGTCAGTTCCGATTCCGGCCGCCCCTTCACCGTCTTCGTCAAGAAGGGCGCCTCCGACATCGTGCTCATCGGCGACTTCGGCACGTCCACCGTGCGCGAGATCGGCATTCACGATTCCGTGTTCAACGCGCAGGACCTCGACGCCGGCAAGTGGAACAAGAACTCGAACAGCGAGATCCAGTCGTCGACGCTCTACCCGCACATCAGCGTGATCGGCACGGGTGACGGCAATCCGGACTTCTACGCGTTCGAAGTGACCGATGCGATGATCGCGGCCGCCGCCGATCTCAGCGCCGGGGTCCGAGTCATCTTCGACATCGACCACGGGTTCGAGTGGGGCGACTCGATCGCATGGGCGAGCCTGCTGCGTCTGTACGAACTGAGAGCGCCGCTCGATCCGAATCAGCCCACCCTGCCGACGCTGATCGCCGAAGGTACGACCTTCAATTTCCCATCCGATCCCGGGAGTTCGCTCTACTGGGACAGCATGCTCGCCTTCAACATCAAGACCGCGGGCGTCTACTTCGTCGAAGTCACCGCCTACTGGCCTTTCGGTGCGGACGGCGTGCCGGAAGGCGTGGATTACGTGCTGCACGCTTCGGTCGAGAATCATGCGGAGGACACGTTCGTGTTCGCACCGCAGCCGGTCGTCGACAACGAAACGAGCAACAACACGATCGGCAACGCTCAGGATCTCGACCCGGGCGATTCGAACAACGCCGACCATGGCGACAACTTCTTCAATCTGTTCGATCCGGAAGTCGGCAACGGACATCTGACCAACCCGCCGGTCGACATCACGTCGCAGACGCCTTATGTGCGGGTGCTCGGACAGGGCGACTTCTCGGCCGACTACTACGAGTTCGACGTCGCGCCGGCGCCGTCGAACATTCCGCTGACGAGTTCGACCACCGATACGGGCGCGACCTACTACAAGTCGATCACCTTCACGCTGCGCGAGCGGGTCGAGACGAACGATGTCTGGAGCCTGAGCGTTGGCTATCGCGACTTCACCGTGACCGCGCAGCCGGGCGACAGCCTGCGCACGATCGCCCTCGAGTTCAAGAAATTGATCGAGACGGCCACCGGCCTCATTGGCGGGGGCACCCCGCAGATCGATCCGAACTACGTCGTGACGGTGAGCCCGGACGGCACGACGCCGGTTACCCTGACGATCGCGAACGACAAGACCGGCTTCGTTCTCGTCGGGCGTGACGGCACGACGATACGCAGTCTCGAACAGACCGTGGTCAACGTTGCGACGGTGAGCGAGGAGTACAGCGCGCGCGACAGCAACGGCGCCCTGATCTCGTTGAGCCAGGTCCAGGTCACCCTCGGCGGCACGGTGTCGTCGACCGACCAGTGGAC
>JBIKKL010000514.1:0-3884 GCA_044360365.1 Burkholderiales bacterium
GCTGGTTGCGCGGTGCGATGTAGAACGAGAGCGGCTGGTCCATCACGAACTGCGCCTCGCCCTGGCGCTGAACGGCGATCCGGCCCTCGATCAGGCAGACGATATCCCGATCGTCGGCGGCCTTGCCCCAGAGGTCCGTGCCGCGAATTCCGGCAGTGACGGTGGCGATGCGCACGTCGACTTCACGCCGACCGCGAAACTTGCTGACGAGCGGGGTCGTGAAGCGGAACGCCCCCTTGATGACATCCAGCGCTGCGGTGGCGAGACCACGCTGTTCGGCTTCGCGACGCATCGAGAGGCGATCTACCGCAAGCTGCGCCTGCTCGCCGAGCTTGACCGAGCTGCCCTCGGCCAACCGGAGCAGGACCCTGCCGTCGGCGCCGCTGACGACCCGATCGCCGTTGCGCAAGGGCATGCCGACCGCCAGCGGTTCACGCGCACCCGCACGTTCCACCCAGGCGGGCGACTGGACGGCCTCGACGACAGCTTCGGACGCCTGCGCGGCCGCAGCCGACATCACGACGATGCAACATGCAATCAGCGTTCGGATCATTCGTGCCTCCCTGTCCCTGTCGATCGAGTGTGCACGCGCCCCAGGGGCCGCGCAAGTGCCCGTCCGCGAACGGGTTTACCGACCTATACAGTATAATTTTGTGCTTTCGTCCATTGTCGGACGCCAAACCGCCCCGCCGAGAACACCCCATGCACCAGCACTACCGTCCGAAGGACGTGGAGTCGGCAGCCCAGCACTTCTGGAACACGCGCCTATCCTTCCACGTGACCGAGGATGCCAGCCGTCCCAAGTACTATTGCCTCTCCATGTTCCCCTACCCCTCGGGGAAGTTGCACATGGGGCACGTGCGCAACTACACGATCGGGGATGTCCTCTCGCGCTACTACCGGATGCGCGGCTACAACGTGCTGCAGCCCATGGGCTGGGACGCCTTCGGTCTGCCGGCCGAGAACGCTGCAATGGCCAATACGCAGTCCCCCGCCGGTTGGACGCACTCGAATATCGCCTACATGAAGGGCCAGCTCCAGGCGCTGGGCTTCGCGATCGACTGGCAGCGCGAGCTTGCCACCTGCAAACCCGATTACTACCGCTGGAACCAGTGGCTCTTCCTGCGCATGCTCGAGAAGGACCTGGTCTACAAGACCACGGGGGTCGTGAACTGGGATCCGGTCGATCAAACGGTGCTCGCCAACGAGCAGGTGATCGACGGCCGCGGCTGGCGCACCGGCGCACTGGTCGAGAAGCGCGAGATCCCGATGTACTACATGCGCATCACGGCCTACGCGGATGAGCTGCTGAAATCGCTGGACGGGCTCGACGGCTGGCCCGAGCGCGTGAAGACCATGCAGGCCAACTGGATCGGCCGCAGCGAAGGGGTCGAGTTCAGCTTCGCCGTCGACGGCTCCGACGAGCGCATCAAGGTCTTCACGACGCGTGCGGACACCATCATGGGCGCCACCTTCGTCGCCATCGCCGCCGAGCATCCCTTCGCACGCAGCTGCAGCGAAGCCAATGCCGAGGTTGCGGCATTCGTCGAGCGCTGCCGCCAAGGCGGGGTCATGGAGGCCGAAGTCGCCACGCGCGAAAAGGAAGGCATCTTCACGGGCCGCTACGTGCTGCATCCGATCACCGGTGAACGACTCCCGATCTGGATCGCCAACTACGTGCTGTGGGGCTACGGCGAAGGCGCCATCATGGTGGTCCCCGCCCATGACCAGCGCGATTTCGAGTTCGCCACCAAGTACGCGCTGCCGATCGTCCCGGTCATCAAGCCGCTTGCCGCCACGCTGCCCGTGCCGCTGGAACGCGCCTACGAAGACTACGGGGTCTGCTTCAACTCCGGCGATCTCGACGGTCTCGACTTCGCCATGGCCACCGATCGGGTCGCAGACAAGTTCCACGCTCTCGGCATCGGCGAGAAGCGCATCCAGTTCCGTCTGCGCGATTGGGGCATTTCCCGGCAGCGCTACTGGGGCACGCCGATTCCGCTGATCTACTGCGCCACCTGCGGGGACGTCCCGGTCCCGGATGCCGATCTGCCCGTCGTGCTGCCCGAAGACTGCGTTCCCGACGGCGCCGGCAATCCGCTCAACAAGCGCTCGGACTTTCTGCACGTCAAATGTCCGAAGTGCGGCGGCGACGCCCGGCGCGAGACCGACACGATGGACACCTTCGTCGACTCGTCCTGGTACTACATTCGCTATGCCTGCCCGGACGCCGGCAACAGGATGGCCGATGAGCGCGTGAAGTACTGGCTGCCGGTCGACCAATACATCGGCGGCATCGAACACGCGATTCTGCATCTGCTCTACTCGCGCTTCTGGACCAAGGTCATGCGCGATCTGGGTCTGATCGATTTCGACGAACCGTTCACCAACCTGCTCACCCAGGGCATGGTCGTTGCCGAAACGTTCTACCGCGAGGCGGCCGACGGCAAGAAGACCTGGTTCAATCCCGCGGACGTCGAGGTATCGCACGACGCCAAGGGTCGGCCCGTCGCCGCCAAGCTGATTGCGGATGGTGCTCCGGTCGTGATCGGCGGCATCGAAAAGATGGCGAAGTCCAAGAACAACGGCGTCGATCCGCAGGCCCTCATCGACCAGTACGGTGCCGACACCGCCCGCTGCTACGCGATGTTCGCATCCCCGCCGGAGCAATCGCTGGAATGGTCCGATTCGAGCGTCGAGGGCGTGTCGCGTTTCCTGCGCCGGCTGTGGAGCTTCGGTGCGGAGATGCAAAGTACCCGCGCGACAGCGCCCATTGCCATGCCTGCGCTCGATGGCAATCTCGCCGCGGTACGCCGCGAAATTCACGCCGTGCTGCGGCAGGCCAATTACGACATCGGTCGCCACCAGCTCAACACGGTGGTCTCCGCCGCGATGAAGATGCTCAACTCGCTCGAGCGCGCGCCGAAGGAGGCCACGCCTGCGCGCGCCTGGGTGCTCGGGGAAGGGTTCTCGATCCTGCTGCGCATGCTTTCGCCCATCACGCCGCATGTCTGCCATGAATTGTGGCGCGAGCTGGGCTATGGCGAGGACATCCTTGCCGCGCCGTGGCCCGATCCCGATGAAGCCGCGCTGATCGAAGACGAAATCGAACTGGTCGTCCAGGTGAACGGCAAACTGCGCAGCACCATCCGGGTGCCGAAGGATGCCTCTCGCGAAACCGTTCAAGACGCTGCGACCGACAATCCTGCCGTGCAAAAATTCCTGGAAGGCAAGGTACCGAAGAAGATCGTCGTGGTGCCCGGCCGACTCGTCAACCTGGTGATCTGATCATGAACGGCATCAAGTCGAACTTCGATCGACAAGGCGCAACGCATGCGTCGTGCGACTTCGTGCCCATGCGGCGTCGGCTGCTGATCGCCCTCGGCGCGAGCAGCATTCTTGCCGCATGCGGCTTCCAGTTGCGAGGCAGCGCACAGTTGCCGTTTTCCACGCTGCATGTGATCGGCGCAGGCAATACTCCGCTCGGTCAGGAATTGCGGCGCTCGCTGCGCACGAGCAACGTACGATTGGAAGATACACCCGGTCAGGCCGAAGCCACGCTGCAGATTCTGAGCGAGATCCGCGACCGCCTCATCCTGTCGCTCGGTGGTCAGGGTCGCGTACGCGAGTACAGCCTGCGTTACCGGCTCGCGTATCAACTCACGGGGAAGTCAGGCGTCATCACCCCGCCCACCGAAATCCTGCTCAGACGCGACATTTCGTTCAACGACAACGAAGCGCTCGCCAAGGAATCCGAAGAAGCGATGCTCTACCGCGACATGCAGACGGACGCCGTGCAGCAGCTCATTCGGCGACTGCAAGCCACGAAGCTCTCTGCGTCGTGACCGATCCGCTGCGGCCATGCGCGTAGGTTCGGAGCAGCT
>JBIKKL010000057.1:0-13690 GCA_044360365.1 Burkholderiales bacterium
CCCTGTGCCTTGTCTTCCCCGCGAAATACGATGGCGGTGCCTTCGTCGCGTCGGCGCAGCAGGTTCTCGGCGAAATTGAGGCGTGCCCCCGGGAACCAGCGCGCACCCGGCATGCGATCACCCTGCTCGAGCACGGGGCCGGCACCGCGATCACCGATGATTGCGCAGAAGGTCCATACGGCTTCCCAGAATTGCCCACGCTCATCGACCGACCAGCGCCAGAGCGCGGCGTAATTGCGGGCATCGACCCCGTACCGCGCTCGGGCATGGTGCATGAAGCGCGTGAGATTCGCACCCTCGACATCGCTGCGCTCAGGCTGCCACAAGGGTCGGTCGATCGACATCAGTCCTCCGGGCGCAGATGCGGGAACAGAATCACGTCGCGAATGGTCGGCGTATCGGTCAGGAGCATCACGAGCCGGTCGATGCCGATGCCTTCGCCGGCCGTCGGCGGCAGGCCATACTCGAGGGCGCGGACGTAGTCGGCATCGTAGTGCATGGCTTCGGCGTCGCCAGCCGCCTTCTGTTGCGCCTGTTCGCGGAAGCGTTCAGCCTGGTCCTCGGGGTCGTTCAGCTCGGAGAATCCGTTCGCGATTTCACGTCCGGCGATGTAGAGCTCGAAGCGTTCGGTGATCTGCGGGTTCTTGTCGGAGCGACGCGCAAGGGGCGAGGCTTCCGCGGGGTAGTCGATGATGAAGGTTGGTT
The DNA here is from genome assembly GCA_044360365.1 of Burkholderiales bacterium. Classification (GTDB taxonomy): domain Bacteria; phylum Pseudomonadota; class Gammaproteobacteria; order Burkholderiales; family WYBJ01; genus WYBJ01. Next base: position 706 of record JBIKKL010000057.1, read on the forward strand.
CGAACAGGAATTCCTCGGCCTTCGCTTCGAACATCGTGAGCTGCAGGCCGCCGACGCCATCCTGCGGACGGTACGAGACGCCGGCCTTGTCCAGTTCGGCAACGAGGAAGGAGCGATCAGTCAATTGCGCTTCCGAATACTCCGGATGGTATTTGCGTATGGCATCGACCACGGTCAGACGCTCGAAGGGTTTGGCAAAGTCGATCTCGCGACCCTGATACGCGAATGCGGTCGTGCCAAGCACGTTCTGCGCCACGTAGCGGAACAGCTCTTCCGTGAAACGCATGAGGTAGCGGTAGTCGCGATATGCGCAGTAGAACTCGAGCATCGTGAACTCCGGATTGTGCCGGGTCGAGATGCCTTCGTTGCGAAAATTGCGGTTGATCTCGAAGACCTTCTCGAAACCGCCGACGACGAGCCGCTTCAGGTACAGCTCCGGCGCGATACGCAGATAAAGCTGCATGTCTAGGGCATTGTGATGCGTCGTGAACGGCCGTGCAGACGCCCCGCCCGGTATCGGATGCATCATCGGTGTCTCGACTTCGAGATAGCGTCGGTCGAGCAGGAACTGTCGCACGGCCTGTATGGTGCGCGAGCGCTGTACGAAGCGCAGGCGTGCTTCCTCGTTGGTGATGAGATCGAGGTGCCGCTGACGGTACCGTGCTTCCTGGTCCGCGAGGCCGTGCCATTTTTCGGGGAGCGGACGCAGGCACTTCGTGAGCAGCGACAGCTTTCGCACCCGAACGGTGAGTTCGCCCTTCTGGGTTTTCATCACCACGCCGTCGATGCCCAGGATGTCGCCGATGTCGACCTGCTTGCGGAAGAACTCGTGCTCCGCCTTGCCCGGGAAATTGTCGGCAATGAAGATCTGGATGTTGCCGCTCATGTCCTGCAGGTTGCCGAAGCTCAACTTGCCCATGGTCCGGCGCAGCATGAGGCGGCCGGCGATCTTGACGACCACCGGGTTCGTGTCGAGATGGTCGCGGTCCAGTGCTTCGTATTTCTCGATCAGGTCCGCGGCGAGTTCGACGCGGGTGAAGTTGTTCGGATAGGCGGTGCCTGCATCGCGCAGGGTTTTCAGTTTGGCGCGCCGTTCCGCGATGACATGGTTTTCGTCCTGGGGCAGTTGATCGTTCGGCATGAGGATTCTCGCGGTTGTCTCGGTCGGTACGGTTGAGCGGTATGGCTTCGGTGGTCTTCGCGATGCGGCGTTCAGACGCCCTGCTTGAGGCTGGCTTCGATGAAATCGTCCAGATCGCCGTCAAGGACTGCTTGCGTGTTGCCGATCTCGACGTTGGTTCGCAGATCCTTGATGCGTGACTGGTCGAGGACGTAGGAACGAATCTGGTGCCCCCAGGCAATGTCGGTCTTGGCGTCTTCCATCGCCTGACGCTCGGCATTGCGCTTGCGCAGTTCCAATTCGTATAGCCGGGACTTCAGCATCGCCATGGCTTCGGCGCGGTTGCGGTGCTGAGAACGATCGTTCTGGCACTGGACGACGATACCCGTGGGGTTGTGCGTGATGCGGATCGCAGAATCGGTCTTGTTGATGTGCTGCCCGCCCGCACCCGACGCCCGGAACGTATCGACGCGCAGATCGGCGGGGTTGATCTCGACTTCGATGGTGTCGTCGACTTCCGGGTAGGCCATCACGCTCGCGAACGAGGTATGGCGGCGCGCATTGGCATCGAAGGGCGACTTGCGCACCAGACGATGGACGCCCGATTCGGTACGCAGGATGCCGTAGGCGTACTCACCGGATACCTTGAGGGCCGCGCTCTTGAGGCCCGCGATTTCTCCGGGCGACTCCTCGAGCACCTCGACCGAGAATCCCTTGCGTTCGCAGTAGCGCAGGTACATGCGCTCGAGAATCAGGGCCCAATCCTGCGCTTCGGTACCCCCGGATCCTGCTTGAATGTTCAGGAAGCAGTTGTTCGGGTCCATCGGGTTCGAGAACATGCGTCGGAATTCGAGCCCTTCCACCGATTTGCCGACGCTGTCCAGATCGGACTCGACGCTGATGAGCGTGTCGTCGTCGTTCTCGCCTTGTGCGAGGTCGAACAATTCAGTAGCGTCTCGCAGGGCCGAGCCGATGCGCTCCAGCGTGCCGACCGTGTCTTCGAGGGTCTTGCGTTCCTTGCCGAGATCCTGTGCGCGCTGTTGATCCTGCCAGATCGAGGGATCCTCGATCAGGGCACTGACTTCGTCCAGACGCTTGCGCTTGTCATCGAAGTCAAAGATACCTCCTGAGCTCGGAGCTCCGTCGGTCGAGATCCTGCATGCGGGAGGCGATGGCGTTGATGCGCTCGGGTTCCATGGGCGGCAGCCGATAAAATCCTGTAAGTATAACGCACTAGGTACATTGACCGGGCGCGGCACGGGTTTGGTTGCCCTGATCGATGCGGTGGCGACCCCTTCCGCGATTCAGGATGCCTCTTCCCAGTGCTCGATCACCAGTTGCAGGCGGTTCGAGCTGCCGTACTCGTTGACCCCGAGCCGGTAGATGGCGCGCAGGCGCGCCGGGAGGGGATCCGCACAGCCGAAGAGGACCGCTTCCACGGTGCGCTGACCGCACGTGAGCAACAGGCGCGAATGCTTTTCCGCCATGATTCGCTGATCCGCGACGTCGAACTCGCCGTCGAACGATGGTGGCGCGAAGCCCTGCCCCCAGACTTCCTGCTCGAGGAGTCGGGCCGATGCCAGGTCGAGCTCTTCTGCCTGCAGCGGGCCGTCGGTTTCGATCTCGCGGGCGAGATCCCGCGGCGACATGCGCTCGCGGCAGACGGCTTCGAATGCTGCAACGAATCGATCGAGTGAGGCGGCCGCGAGCGTGACGCCGGCTGCAGCGGCATGACCGCCGAATCGATGCAGAAGATGGGGATGCCGCTTTGCGACGAGGTCGAGCGCATCGCGCAGATGCAAACCGCGGATCGATCGCCCGGAGCCCTTGAGCAGTCCGTCGCTGCCACGTGCAAATGCGATCGTGGGGCGATGGAACCGATCCTTCAGACGCGACGCCAGGATGCCGACCACCCCTTGATGCCAGCTTTCCTGGAAGAGCGCGAGGCTGTAGCGCTCGCTTGCGTCGAGGCCTTCGAGGCCTTCGAGCGCATCGGCCTGCATCGTCGTTTCGATCTCGCGGCGTTCCCGGTTGAGGCGGTCGAGCTCGCGCGCAATCTGCTGCGCGCGGACGGCATCGTCGGTGATCAGGCATTCGATGCCGAGTGTCATGTCGGTGAGTCGTCCGGCAGCGTTCAGCCGAGGACCGAGCATGAATCCCAGGTCGTAGGCCGAGGCGCGGCGCGCATCCCGACCCGCGACTTGATAGAGCGCCTGCAGCCCGACGTGCGCGCGCCCTTCGCGAATGCGCTTCAAGCCTTGGTGAACGATGATGCGATTGTTTGTGTCGAGCGGCACGACGTCGGCCACGGTCCCCAGCGCCACGAGATCGAGCAGGTGCGCAAGATTCGGTTCCTTGCCTGCGGCAAAGGCGTTTCGTCGGCGCAGTTCGGCGCGTAGTGCGGCCAGTACGTAGAACATGACGCCCACGCCGGCGAGATGCTTGCTCGGGAACCCGCAGCCGGGTTGATTCGGATTGACGATGCAGCGCGCACTGGGCAGTTCGGCACCCGGGAGGTGATGATCGGTCACCAGTACATCGACGCCGAGGCGTGTCGCTTCGTCCACGCCCTCCAGGCTCGCGATGCCGTTATCCACGGTGACGATCAACTGCGGGGATTTCGTTGCTGCCGCAAGGCGAACGATCTCCGGGGTGAGCCCGTACCCGTACTCGAACCGGTTCGGCACCAGGTAGTCGACGTCGGCGCCCAGCGCCCGGAGGCCTCGTATGCCCACGGCGCAGGCCGTGGCACCGTCGGCATCGTAGTCCGCCACGATCAGAATGCGACGCCGGGCCGAGATCGAATCGGCAAGTATGCCCGCCATCGCCTCGATGTTCTTGAGTTGGCCGACGGGGAGCAATGCGGAGAGCGAATAGTCCACCTGATTGCCTGTTGCGATGCCACGCGCGGCATAGATGCGTGCGAGCAGGGGGGCAATGCCAGCGGACTGCAGCGCGTGCACGGCCGGCTCGACGATCGGGCGGCGGACGATGCTAAGCATGAGCGAAGAGCGGACGGGAGCGGCGCCACCAGCGTCGCAGAGACTTGCGCGTGATGCGCCCTCCGATGGCCCGGGGACCCAAAAGCAAACGAAAGTCCAACGCGTCTGTCAGACCTGTGCCGACGAGTGACGCCAGCGGTGCAAGCCAGTTCGATTCCAGCGCGATCAGCATGTGACGCTCTGGCGCGCCGCGCAATCCTGTAATCATTGCGTGCGGATCGTCTGGAAGGAGGGCTGCGCTTGCGCCCGAGAGGCGGGCAAGCCCCAGGGCCAGGACATCGTCGCTGATCACGTCCGTGTAGGTTTGACGCGGCGGGGTATCGATCGTGCCTCCGCCCCAACACCAAATGCCGTTGACGGGCGCGTGCCCCGACGCTTGCCGTTCGCCATCGAGATCGGCCGAATGGAAGAGCATCTGCGCTTCGGTCATCGTGCGCTGCCAGTACGCGGCATCCGGGCCGCTCGGCATGAGCGCCTCGTCCAGAGGGATCAGTGTCGTCGGCAGAGGCGACGTGCGTATCCGTTGCGGCGGGCAGCGGATGTACCACCGAACCGGATGCTTCATCGATAGCTCGCAGCCATCCGTACGCAGGTGTGATGCGATGACGTCCGCGCGCGCCTGCGCTTCGCTCCAGTCGAGTTCGCCGGCCTTCAGTGAGCGACCCGCGACGCGATGCAGCGTCGGATGCAGACTGACCGGGTCGGCACGCAGCCAGTAGTCCGAACCGGGTGCTCCGCCTTCCCCGGCAAGCGCCAGTGCGGCGATGGGCGCGTCCCCGGGCTTCATCCCGAAGTCGTCGAGCAGGCAGTCTTGAAAACGATGCGACGCGGGCTCGATCGGCTCGCCGCGGGCCATGCAGCGCTCCAGTACCGGAAACCGCCGGTTCGCGTCGATGGCGGGGGACTCGCAGCGGATGTCGACGAGCAGGGCGATGCGCATGGCGGTGCAGGGACGGGAATCGGCGGACTATACGGAGCGTCGTCCCGCAGCGTCAAACCTTATTCGGTCCCGCCGGGATCCATCGGGTGCATGCACGCTCGATCGAGCAAATGCCAAGCGATCAAGGTACACTGCCGCCGTCCTTGCATCCTGATAGCCCATTGCCTTGCAGCCCTACGAGCTATTCATCGGCCTGCGCTACACCCGAGCCAAGCGCCGCAATCATTTCATCTCGGTGATCGCCCTCATTTCGATGCTGGGGATCGCGCTGGGCGTCATGGCGCTGATCACCGTGCTTTCGGTCATGAACGGTTTTCAGAAGGAGTTGCGCGGCCGAATTCTCGGGGTCGCGTCGCACGTGGTGATCAATGGCGTCGGCAACCGGCTCGTGCCCTGGCGCGATGTCATGGCATCGGCCACGAAGCATCCGGATGTCGTCGCGGTCGCGCCTTTCGTGCTCGCGCAGTCGATGCTGTCGGTCGGCTCGGCGGTGCAGGGCGCCGTGATACGCGGCATCGATCCAAAGGCCGAGGCGAAGGTTGCGGAAGTCGGCCAACACATGCGCAGCGGCCGCATGGAGGATCTCAAGCCCGGCGAGTTCGGGATCGTGCTCGGTTCGGAGCTTGCGCGCGCACTGACGGTGCGAGTGGGCGAGACGGTGGTGCTGATCGCCCCGCAGGGCCAGGTGACACCGGCGGGCATCCTTCCCCGTCTGCGCCAGTTCCGTGTGGTCGGCATCTTCGAAGTGGGCATGTACGAGTACGACTACGGGCTCGCTTACATCGATATCCAGGATGCGCAACGGCTCTATCGGCTGGAAGATGCCGTCTCCGGGGTACGGCTCAAGCTCGACGATCTCATGCAGGCGCCGCGCGTGGCGAGGGAACTGGCGCGTCTGCTGCCGGGCGAGGCCTATGCCGCGGACTGGACGCGCAGTCATGCCAACTTCTTTCGCGCGGTCGAGATCGAGAAACGCGTGATGTTCATCATCCTGACGCTGATCGTCGCAGTCGCGGCGTTCAACATCGTCTCGGCGCTGGTCATGGCGGTCACGGACAAGCAGGCGGACATCGCCATCCTGCGCACTCTCGGCGCTTCTCCCGGAAGCGTCATGAAAGTTTTCATGGTGCAGGGGTCGCTCATGGGGGTCATCGGGACGCTGGCGGGGGTGGCGGCAGGGGTGTTGCTGGCACTCAATATCGACGTCGTCGTGCCGTTCATCGAGCAGACGTTCGGTGTGCGCTTCCTCGCGAAGGACGTCTACTACATCAGCGATCTGCCCTCGGACCTGCAATGGGCAGACGTCATCGTGATCGGCGTGGTATCGCTGGTGCTCACGCTCCTCGCGACCATCTATCCGAGCTGGCGCGCCGCACGCATCAATCCTGCGGATGCACTGCGTTATGAATGAGTCGGAAGCGATGCCCACGCCGGGTTCCGTGCTCGCGTGTCGCGGGCTGCGCAAGATCTACGATCAGGGCGGGCTGGAAGTGCCGGTGCTGCACGGGATCGATCTCGATGTGGATGTCGGCGAGAGTGTGGCGATCATCGGCGCATCCGGTTCCGGAAAGAGCACGCTGCTGCATCTGCTTGGCGGGCTCGACGACGCATCTGCGGGAGAGATCCATGTCCTCGGGCAGCCGCTCGCCACGATGGGTGCCGCGGAGCGGGGGCATCTGCGCAATCGTGCGCTCGGGTTCGTCTATCAGTTCCATCACCTGCTGCCGGAGTTCTCTGCGGTGGAGAACGTGGCAATGCCGTTGCTGATTCGGCGCATGCAGCCTGTCGATGCGAAGGCGCAGGCGGCCACGATGCTGGAAAAGGTGGGGTTGGGTCATCGGCTCGAACATCGGCCAGGCGAGCTGTCCGGCGGCGAACGTCAGCGCTGTGCCGTCGCGCGTGCACTCGTCACCCGCCCGGCGTGCATACTCGCCGACGAGCCCACGGGCAATCTGGATCGTCAGACCGCGCAGGGGGTGTTCGGGCTCATCCTCGAGTTGAATCGTGCGAGTGGGACGAGCCTTGTCATCGTGACGCACGATCCGTCGATTGCCGAGCGAACCGGCCGGATCCTGAAACTCGAGGACGGGCTGCTCGGGCCCGCCTGAGTGCATCGCGCAGTCTTCGTCGTCAAGTCATTCCCACGAAGGCGCGATGCCTTTCAGGGCGAGATGTCGGCGTTCGACTCCCGATAAACCACGGCACCGCAAGCGACTGCGTCCCGGTACAGCTCGGCATCGTGCTCGACCTGCTGCAGCAGCATGCCGGCGGCCGATCGCTTGATCAGCCGTGGTCCGAGAATGCCGAGCGAGCCGATCGCGATGCCCGCCCACATCCAGCCCCACAGCACGAGGCCGATGCCGAACCCGATCACGGCAATCGCCACGAAGGGCAACAACAGCCGTGACGACATCAGGCGTGCGGCGCGGAGTGGATCGACGGCAACCTCGATTTCGCCGGCGCGCCAAGCGGTGACGAAAGTCTTATGGTCGAGTATGGGAGGCGACGGGGCTACGGCTGGAACCTGCGCAGCGCTCATCCCGACGACTCTGCGCCTTCACCCGCAGCCGTGCCCACAACGGGTTCCAGGCTGCGCCACATGTACCAGGTGCCGACGGAGCGCCACGGCGCCCATGCCGCGGTGATGCGCTTCAGCTTGGTCGGCGAGAGAGGCTTGCCGCGGTTGTAGTTGAGACTGAGTCCCCGCTGCAAGCCGAGATCGAGCAGAGGCAGTACGTTGGGTCGGCCTAGGTGGAAGATGAGATAGATCTCGGCCGTCCATCGTCCGATGCCGCGCACCTCGACGAGCTGCTCGATGATCGCCTCGTCTTCGAGCGCAGGCCAGGCAGCGATATCGATTGCACGTGTCTCGAAGTGCCTGGCGAGGTCGCATACGTACTCGGCCTTGCGAGCGGAGAGGCCTGCGCCCCGCAGTGCCTCGATCGGGGCGCGCAATACGTCGGTGGGAGCCATTGTTCCGACGCACGCCACGAAACGCTGCCAGACGCTTTGGGCCGCCCTGACCGAAATCTGTTGACCGACGATTGCGCGGGCCAGTGTTTGGAAGGCATCGCCGCGCGTACCCAGCAGAAAGGGACGATGGACCTCGATCAGGTTCGCCATGATCGGATCGCGTGCGGACAAGGTCTGCGTCGCTTCCTGCCAGTACGCTGGTATTCGTCCTTGCGCGTTCATCGCTGCGATGACCTCGGTCGTTTCGTCGAATTGTAGTGGCGCCATCCACCCTTGGCACCTGAGGTCAATCGACTGCCGGTCGTAGTCCGATGGACGGAGTGTCCTGGAGCAGGGATCACGATAGCTTGGGGGCGGCTGGTATCGCTTCGGGGGAACCCTTGATCGCGTTCGTCGTTTGCTTCGTGGCTGGCGTATGCATGCTGCAGATTCAGTCCGATTTGCCGACTCGGGAATGGATGTTGACTGGCATCCCGATAATCGGTCTGCTGCTGGTGCGCGGCCAGCGCGTGTCGATCGTGCGTTTGCGCCGGATTGCGATCTGCATGCTGGCCGTCTGGCTCGGATTCCACTGGGCGGCGTGGCGTGCCGCCACACGCCTCGCCGACGAGTTGCCGGCCATCTGGGAAGGGCGCGATGTGCGGGTCATCGGTGTCATCGCCGGATTGCCGCAGCCATTCGCACGCGGCATTCGTTTCGAGTTCGACGTCGAATCGGTCGAGACCCGGGAAGCCGTGGTCCCCGAACGCTTGTCGGTCGCCTGGTACGGTACGTGGCGTGGTGAAGGGGAAGTCGCTTCCACCCCGGAACTTCACGTCGGTGAGCGCTGGTCCATGATGCTGCGGCTGCGGCGTCCCCACGGTACGGTGAATCCGCACGGCTTCGACTACGAGGCTTGGCTGTTGGAGCGCGGCATACGGGCCACCGGCTATGTGCGCCTGCTCGATCCGCCTCGGCGGCTGACCGAGTTCGTTGCGCGTCCGTCCTATATCGTCGAATCCGTGCGCGAGCGGTTGCGCAACCGGATCCTGGATGCGCTTGCGGGTGAGGCGTGCGCGGGCGTCATCGCCGCTTTGGTGATGGGCGATCAGCGAGCGATTTCCGCTTCGCAGTGGACTGTCTTCACTCGAACCGGGGTCAATCATCTGATGTCGATTTCAGGACTGCACGTAACGATGGTGGGGGCGTTCGTCTATTCCATCGTACGCTTCGCGTGGCGGCGCAGTAGCAGACTCGTCACGCGACTGCCGGCCCAGAAGGCGGCAGTACTGGCCGGGTTTCTGGCTGCACTCGTCTATGCCGGCGTGGCAGGGTTCGCGGTGCCTGCTCAACGCACGGTGTACATGCTCGCAGCAGCCGCACTTGCAGTGTGGCTGGGGCAGGTCAACGCCGCCCCGGTCGTGCTTGCGTTCGCATTGATCGTCGTAACGGTGCTCGACCCTTGGGCCGTGCTCTCGCCGGGGTTCTGGCTTTCGTTCGGTGCGGTGGCCGTGTTGTTCTTCGTCGGGGTAGGGCCCTTGCGACGCCCCCATTGGCTGGTCGGCTGGGCGCAAGCCCAGTGGGCGGTGACGTTGGGTCTCGTGCCGGTACTTCTGGTGTTGTTTCAGCAGGTTTCGGTGGTGTCGCCGATTGCCAATGCGTTGGCGATCCCGGTCGTCAGTTTCGCGGTCGTGCCGCTCGCCCTGATCGGCACATTGCCGCTGCTCGACATACTGCTGCACGTCTCGCACGAGATCATTGAATGGACGCTTCGGGCCTTGCAGGTTCTGGCGTCCCTGCCGGATGCCGTGTGGCAGCAGCACGCGCCGCCGGTCTGGACCGTGCCCTTCGCCGCGCTTGGTGTTGCATGGTGTCTTGCGCCGCGCGGCTGGCCGGCTCGGTGGGGCGGGCTTGCCCTATTGGTCCCGCTGTTCACCGAGCGCCCTCCGGGGCCGCCGTCAGGGCATGTCCACATCTCGGTACTCGACGTTGGCCAGGGGTTGTCCGCCGTCGTGCGCACCTCGAATCATGCATTGCTTTACGACGCCGGCCCGATGTACTCGCCCGAAGCTGACAGCGGCAGTCGTATCGTCGTACCGTTTCTCCGCGCCACCGGGACAGCTCGCCTGGATGGATTGATCGTCTCTCACGCCGACAACGATCATGCCGGAGGCACGGCTTCGGTGCTCGACGCGCTGCCCATCGGCTGGATGGCATCTTCGCTTGCGCGCGATCACGCACTCAATGGCCTTGCAAGGCGACCCCTGCGGTGCTTTCGAGGACAAGCGTGGCACTGGGACGGCGTCGACTTCGAAATGCTGCATCCCTCCTGGGAGAGCTACGGCGTCGAACGCATGAAATCCAATGACCGCAGTTGCGTGCTGAGGATCGCTGCGCGAGGCTGGCGCATCCTGATCGCCGGCGACATCGAGGCACGGTCCGAACGTGAGCTCCTCGCCGTCGATGCTTCGAAGCTGCGGGCGGACGTTCTGGTCGTGCCTCATCACGGCAGCACCACCTCGTCGACGCCGGAGTTCGTTGCCGCGGTGCAGCCGAAGATCGCCGTGTTTACTTCGGGCTATCGAAACCGGTTCGGGCATCCGCGACCCGAGGTCCTGCAGCGTTACATCGATCAGGGCAGCCGCTTGCTGCGCTCCGACCGGCACGGCGCCGTGCGGGTGGAGATCGGGGATGCGTCGATCACGATCGAAATCGCGCGCGAGCTGCGCAGGCGCTACTGGCACGATCCGCCGTTCTGAGCGGATGCTGCTGCCGCTCCGGTGGGTCAGTGGCCGCGATCGACCTCGCCATGTCGGAAACAGGTCACGAGATGGTCGTTCACCATGCCACTCGCCTGCATGAATGCGTACATGATGGTGGATCCGACGAACCGGAATCCGCAGCGTTTGAGCTCTTTGCTCAGGCGATCGGAAACCGGCGTCGAGACGGGCACTTGTTCCGACCGCTGCCAGGCGTTGCGGACAGGATGGCCGTCGACGAATGCCCACAGGAAATCGGTGAGGGTCACGCCGCGCTGCTGCAAATCGAGGTACGCCTGAGCATTGCCGATCGTGGCTTCGATCTTGAGCCGATTGCGCACGATTCCAGCGTCCTTCATGAGGCGCTCGACCTTTGCAGGGCGGTACCGCGCGATCTTCGCCGGGTCGAATTCATCGAACGCGTGGCGATAGTTTTTGCGCTTGGCGAGGATCGTGGTCCATGACAAGCCAGCCTGGGCGCCCTCCAGGATGAGCAGTTCGAACAATGCGCGATCGTCGCGCAACGGCACGCCCCACTCGACATCGTGATAGGGGACGTTGATGGGATTGCTCTCGGCCCAGGCGCAGCGGATGCGATCGTCCATGGCGGCGGGAAACGGTTGGTGAAGGTTACAATCTCTTCATGGTACTCAAGTGTCCGAAGTGCGGCCATCCCCGGTCGCCCAATGCAAGCGAACAGGTCGAATGCGCCGCCTGCGGTCTCGTATTCGCGAAGTGGGTGCAGCGCATGACGGGCCAGGCGCCGGTTCGTTCGGCTGGTGCGCGGGCACCGGCGGATGAGGAGGATGCCGGACGCTGGGCAGACTTCGTTTTCCCCGAGGTGGAGCGCGTCGATCCGATCGCTTTCTATGGTCGGTGTGCGTTGTACGTCCTCTTCGTGATCTGGGGCCTCTATTTCGTCTCCTTGGATCTGCGGACCAACGAAATCGGCGAATCCTTCATGCACCGCGTGAACCTTGTCTTTCATGAAGCGGGTCACGTCATCTTCATGCCCTTCGGTCACTTCATGATGGTGCTGGGCGGCACGCTCGGACAACTTCTGATGCCGGCCATCGCGGGGGGTGTCTTGTTGTGGAAGAACCGGGATGCCTTCGGGGCATCGCTCGCCCTGTGGTGGTTCGGTCAGAGTCTCATGGATTGCGCTCCCTATATCAACGATGCGCGCGATCTTCAACTCATGCTCCTCGGAGGCGGCACCGGGCAGGACCGACCGGGCGCGCACGACTGGGAGAACCTGCTTCTCGACCTCGGGATGATTCAGCACGAACGCAAGATCGCCTTGGCCGCCGATCGAATGGGGGAATTTCTGCTCCTGCTCGGTCTCGCATGGGGTGCACGCGTGCTTTGGATGCAGTATGCCGCCGTCAAGCGGGCCGAGCGCAATGCCTGAGGTCAAGCTGATCTCGGGCGAGGCCCTGGCCGTATCGGACACCGGACGCTGGCTCGCGTCCCTTCGTGATCAGTACGGGCTGGGAGGCCTGAATGCGATTGAGGCGGCGCTGAACTATGCGGAGGAGATGCTTGGACCCGTCATATTGCCCTCTGGCGAATCCGCGCTCAGTCACGATGTCGCAACGGCCGCGCTCCTTGCGCAGCTGCATCTCGATCACGAATCGGTCGCAGCCGCTCTGCTGGCAGAACTCGAGTTGCAGGGGCGTCGCGAGCGCGAGCTCCTGATCGAGAAAGTGGGCACTGCGATTGCCGATTTGGTTGCCGGTACGCGGCGCATGCATCAGATCGATAGCCTTGGCGCTGCGGCTGGCAACCGGGGCGAAGCCGCACAGCAGCTGGAGGGGCTGCGCAAGATGCTGCTTGCGATGGTGCAGGACGTCCGTGTCGTCTTCATCAAGCTCGCCAGTCACACCCAGCACCTGCGCTATCTCGTCAAGGCCGGCACGCAAGAGCAACGACGTACGGCGGCGCGCCTTGCGCTCGACATCTTCGCGCCACTTGCAAACCGGCTCGGCGTCTGGCAATTGAAATGGGAGCTCGAAGACCTTGCGTTCCGGGTCACGGAGCCCGATCTCTACAAGCGCATCGCGCGCATGCTGGACGAGAAGCGGGCCGAGCGCGAAAAGTTCATTGCCGATTCGACAGCGGAGTTGTCTGCGGAGCTTCGACGTGCGGGCATGAAGTTCGAAATCACGGGGCGTCCGAAGCACATCTACAGCATCTACAAGAAGATGCAGCG
>JBIKKL010000515.1:0-3878 GCA_044360365.1 Burkholderiales bacterium
TTAAGCGTTTATGGCGATATTTCGTTCCAATTGAACCGGTCGGGGCAGGCGATCGATGAGTCGCTCTTGGTCGGGGGGCGCGATTTGTCGCTGAAGTTCACCGCGCCTGAGGATGTCACGAGCTTCGCATTGACAAATCTGGATGTCAGTTTGGGTGGCAGCCTCGGCACAGCGCTTGTCTCGGCCGCCAATGGCTTGATCGAGGCGCGTGTGTCCATGCAGGATGGGGACAAGATCCCGCTCATCGACAAGTCTCTCGACGAACTCCTCAACGTCTCGCCGTTGCTGAGCCTAGGCGATTACGTCAAGCGCTACGTCAACGGATACCTGAACCCCTCGTGGGTCCCGAGCCTCAATGGCATGCCTGTTCCCTCGTACACGGCCCTGGGTGTGCCGACGTTGCGAGGACTCAAGAAGTATCTTGACGACCATTGGGCTACGAAGGCCGGCGTGAGCGCAGGGCTCGACTTCCGGCTCGACCAAGACGGCCTGGAACTCGTTTTTGACGGCAGTGTGAAACTCGGTACCGGTGCGATCAACATTGATCTGAATGCGGGTCTTGATCGTTATGGCATAAGGGTCGATGCGCAGTTGGATGTCGAGGCAAATATCGATGCGGCGGTTGATCTCGCGCTGAAGCTCGATTGGACCAACGGACTCAAGGCCGATTTTCGCCTCAATGAGTTGTCTTTCCAGGGCAATCTGAGTGCTGACGACATCGTGCTTGCAGCCCGCGTAGGCCCCCTCGACATCAGCGTAGGAAAGAATGGCGTCGATCAGGCTGGTCAGGCGTTCGAGAAGGGCCGTTTTGATTTCGCGCTCGGCGGGGCGCTCAGGTACATCGATGGCGCGTTGGTGTTCACCCCCGGGACCAATGCACTGTCATTGACCTTGCCGTTGTATGCGTCGCTGGCCGGCGTGGACCTTGCGAAGGGCCAAGCGCCGCGCGTGACGGTGTCCGGAAATCCGTTCGGTGGTTCGCTCGCGTTTAGCGCGACCGGGCTAGAGAAGTTTACCGACTTCTCCCAGATTCGGATGGAAGACGTGATTCTCGCCATTCCCAACATGTTGAGCTACATCGAGACCATCGATGTGTCGGCGCTCGGCTTGGGGGAACTGCCTTTCATCGAGACGTCGATCGAGGAGATCGTGAATCTTGCATCCGCGTTCAAGACGGGCGTGGTCGACAAGATCGACTTCAATCGGCCGCTCCAGAATTGGATTGCAAAGACCGGCGAGACACAGTCAGCGACAGGACAAGCGTCGATCCGCAAGGGCGCCTCGACGCTGACAGGCAGCGCGGGACAGTTCGCGGTCTCGATGGTCGGGTACTACGTGTCTCTAAATGGGCAGGTACTGGAGATCACGAGCGTTGCTGCGGACGGTAGTGAACTGAGCGTGGACAACGCCTTGACCGCGACCAATGCGGCCATCGACTACAGGATCCACAAGCGGATCGAAAAGATCGCAACGATGGGTGAGTTTGTCAGCGCCCTCAACAAGTCCACACTGCTCAAACCCGGCACGGCGGCGAGCTATGACGCTACGACGAACGAACTGAGGATTCCATTTAGCGCTTCCGTGAAGCTACCGGAACTCATCGCCCCGCTGAACCTGAATCTGTCGGCAGGTGCGGATATATCGCTGACGACCTCCGCTACCGCATCGGTGGTGGCCGACATCGGGGTGGACTTCGATCTCATCCTTGCGCTGGGCAACGGGGAGTTCACGCTTGCTGTGGACCATTTTGTCGCATCGGCCGGCGTCACCGCCGGTGTCAAGGATCTAGAGGTGGCCGCCCAGCTCGGCTTCGTCACCCTTCAGGCGGGCGGCGTCGGGACGCAGTCCGAGGTTCATATTGATGCGCGCGTCACGGCGGCGCTCGATCGCACACCGGGCGAGACGGGCGGTGAACGCTTCAAAATTTCGGAGTTGCTCTCGGAGGGGTTCGCTGCTCTTCAGTTCGATTTCAAGGGAGAAGCGTATGCCCGTATGAGAGGACTGCAGATCAAGACGGCCAGCGCCGGTTTTGATATCGGCGCGGGGTTGGAGCTTGGCATCTACGTTCAGGATATAGGTGACTTGTCCAGCTTCAAGCTCGTGACCACGAGCAATTTTGACATCACGAATGCGGCACAGCGTTCTAGCCTGGGTATCGGCGCCAAGGACGTCGTTCTGGCTTTGCCGGATCTGGGCGCCGTCTTCGATCTGAGCCGCTTTAGCTTTAGCGACATCATGAGTGGTTTGAGGCTGGTGGTCGATGTGGTGGATACCGCAATCGGTGATCAAGCCTTCTACACACAAAAGCTTCCTCTAATCGATCAGTCGCTCAAAGAAATCCTGGATGTGGGCGATACGCTACTTGCGCGTCTGGAGAAGGCGGGCGAGACCCCAGCCGGTGCTCTCGACGAGGCCGAACGCATCATCGAGGAGGCGTTGGGGTTGCCGCCCGAGTTGCTGGACTTTTCACTCGACTCCGTCAAGAACCGTCTGAACATCGACGTCACCATCGAGCTGGCTCACTCAGGCGATTTCAACGTCAACCTGGATCTCGCGACGCTCGCCGATATGGTGGGTCTGGAACTGCCGGCCGACTTCGCAAATCTGTTCGACGCGTCTGGCAAGGCAGCAGGATCGTATAGCGTCGGTGCGAAGCTGACGGCCCGAGTCGCGTTGTCCTTGCCTGGAGCCGCGGCGGGCAGCGCAGCAATCGAGCTCGTGGACTACGACCCGGTGACAAATACCGGTACACAGTTGGAGTTGTCGGTGGGGTTGCGCGCCGAGGATCTCATGCTGCGATTCAATGTCGGCAAGATTGCCCTCGGGGTCTTCAATGGCCGCGTTGTCATCGATGAAGACGGGAGGCCTGATACCAAGGCGCCCGCTGCGTTGCGATTGGTGTTCGACAAGGGGGTACCCAAGATCTCTGCAAAGGGCGCGCTCGACATCGATCTGCCGATCAGCCTGGTGGCATTGTCGCGGCAGATTCCGCTCGGGAAGCTTCGTGTCTACACGGATCCGGCCTTGGGCGACCAGGGTTTGCCTGCGTTGGTGGAGCAGATTGCCGGTTTGCGGGCAGGCCCCTTGGCGCTCAAGCTGGAGTTGCCCGACTTCACGCGAGCCATTCCGACGGAAGTCTCTCTGCTCGATGTGATCTACGATCCGTCATTCCTCCTGGATGGCATCGATCTGGGCCTCGGGACGGTGCAAGACATCTTCCAGAACAGCCTCACCGTCGACATTCCTTTCATCGGCACGCATCTGGCTAACGCAGGGCAACTGATCGGCAATCTCCGTGCGGGCCTGCTGACGGACCTGCGTTCTAAGCTGGCAGGCGCTGGTAAGCCGATTGAGCTGGCTCGCGAAGCGTTGTACAACACGTTCAGCAGCCTAGGTATCCTTCTGGATACCAATCAGGACAAAGTCATCTCCATCGATGACGTGATGGTGGCGTTCTACGATGCCATGGGCGCAAGAACGGCCGTGTGGACTCCTGGCATGACGCTGCCCAAGCAGAATGTGGATTCGATCCGCTTCGATATGGATCTCGGCGGAAGAGTGCTGGGGCTGGGGCTCGACATACCGTTGGACCTCAACTTGCCGGGCTTTGAACTGGATATCGACGGTGGATTCTCGTTGGCAGCGAACTGGCAGTTCGACTTTGGGTTCGGTCTGTCGTCGTCTGCCGGATTCTTTCTCACGACCAATTCGAACAAGGATGATCCCGAACTGAGTTTGGACATCCGCGCGTTCCTCGATGGGGATCCCAAGGATCCGGACGTCATCACACCCTTCGAAGGCAAGGGTAAGCTGCTGTTCTTCGAAGCCAGTGTCATCGATCAGTACGTCGATCCAGTCACTGGCGTGAAGGGTAGTGG
>JBIKKL010000773.1:0-2536 GCA_044360365.1 Burkholderiales bacterium
CAAACGCCGCTTCGCGATTATCTTTACTTCCGGGTGAGCCAGAAGGAGCCGTTCGACATTCTCTACTTCACACCCGCACTGACGGCGATCGTGAGTGCGGCGGACCGAAGCTACACAATCTCGCCCGAGCTGGCGTACACTGGATTCAAGAACATCGAACTGCGAGCCCGTGCAATCTTACTCGGCGGAGGAGCCGACACCGACTACGGGACGCGCCAGAATCGACGGCGGGCCGAGGTGCTTGTGCGAGTACACTTCTAGCGATGAATGTCAGCGCCCTCACGACCATCGAAGTGCCACCTGTAACCGCCCCATGACGACGCAGGACCACATCCTCATCGTCGACGACGACGCCGAGATCCGCAATCTGCTCCTCGAATACTTCGAGAAGAACGGGATGCGGGCAACAGCGGTCGCCGATGCACGAGGCATGCGCAGCGCGCTCAAGGTCGCCCCGCCCGACCTCATCGTTCTCGACCTGATGCTTCCCGGCGAAGACGGGCTGTCGCTTTGTCGCGATGTGCGCGCGCATTCGAACCTGCCGATCGTGATGCTGACTGCCCGCGGGGAGGAAACCGACCGCATCGTGGGTCTGGAAATGGGCGCCGACGACTATGTGCCCAAACCCTTTCATCCGCGCGAACTGCTTGCCCGCATCAAGAGCGTACTGCGTCGCGCGCGCTCGATGCCCGACAATCTCCAGCCCGATCGGGCCCGGTCGCTGCACTTTGCAGGCTGGTCGCTCGATACGGCGACGCGCACGCTTACGTCGCCGGACGGAATACTGGTCGATCTGAGTGGTACCGAGTTCCGACTGCTTCGTGCATTCCTCGAACATCCGAACCGAACCCTGACTCGGGATCAACTGATCGACCTCATGCTCGCACGCGAAGCAGGCCCCTTCGATCGGGCGATCGACGTCCAGGTGAGCCGTCTGCGGCATCGTCTGCACGACAACGGCAAGGAGCCGAAGCTCATCAAGACGGTTCGTGGCCAGGGCTACGTGCTTGCGGTCCCGGTAAGCGCGGATCCCTGATGCGCCTGCGTCTGGTACCGCGCACGTTGACCGGACGTCTTGCGCTGGTCGTCGTAACGGTGCTCGTCATCGCTCAGCTGTTGAGCCTGGCGATTCATATGCACGAGCGCGGCGAACTGCTCATGCAGGCAAGCGGCATGCGTGCGGCCCAGCAGATCGCCGACATCGCCGACTTGTTCGAGTCCGTCGGGGCTACCGAGCGCCGGCGCATCGCGCAGGTACTGAGCCGCCCGCCCTTATCGGTCACCCTTGATCGCGCACCGATTCCGAAGGCGGAAGTCGGAACGCGGGCGGCGATGTTCGAAACGATGCTGAGACGGCGGCTGGGCGACGCTCGCGTGCTCGCCACACGGATCACCGAGAACGGAGTGGTCGCTCAATTCCCGTTGGGAAAGGGTACTCAGTGGAAGGGGCAGGCACAGCCGGACGGCTATCCCACGGGCCCATCAATGAGGTCAGGTCACGTGGAAGGCAGTGGCGGCATGCGCGGCCCCGGAATGAACTACCTCGCAACCCCTGGCGTCGTGCTGCTCGCGCAGGTGCGCTTGCGCGATGGCAGCGTCGTGACCTTCGAATCGGGACAGCCCGCGCAGACCCTGCACTGGTCCTACCGGATACTCGGGACCCTCGCGATCGTGCTGATTGCCGCCATGATCGTGGCCTTGGTCGCCGTGCGCTGGGCCACGCGCCCGCTCGCAACCCTTTCCAGTGCTGCGGAGGAACTCGGGCGCAATGTTCACCGCCCGCCCCTGCCCGAATCCGGCCCGGCGGAAGTCATGCGTGCGGCACGGGCCTTCAATACGATGCAGGCGAAGCTCATCGACTATCTTCGAAGCCGCAATCAACTCCTTGCGGCCATGTCGCATGACCTGAAGACGCCAATCACGAGATTGCGGTTGCGATCGGCGCTGCTCGACGATCCGCACCTGCGCGAGAAGTACGATGCGGATCTGGGCGACATGGAGGCCATGGTCGCATCGTCGCTCGAATTTCTTCGCGGCGTAGACGCCAGCGAGGCCGTGCGACCACTCGACATGATGGCCATGCTGGAATCATTGCAGGCCGACCGCGTGGAAACCGGCGCGCAAGTGACCCTGGAGGGTACTGTCCTGGCACCCTACCCGGGACAGCGCCTGCAGCTGCGCCGCGCCCTGGGCAACGTGCTGGACAACGCGATCAAGTATGGCGGCATGGCGCACGTCGTCCTGCAAGACGATACGCGGCAGCTCACGATCTGCGTAAGCGATGCCGGCCCGGGGCTGCCCGAACACGAGCTCGAAAAAGTCTTCGAACCCTTCTATCGCATCGAGGACTCTCGCAATCGGGACACCGGCGGTACCGGCTTGGGACTCGCTATCGCGCGGCAGGTCGCGCACGCGCACGGGGGCGACTTGCGGCTCGCCAATCGGCCAGGCGGCGGCCTGATCGCAACGTTCACATTACCACGCACCGCGGCGCCTGCCGCCCTTCAATCGCCTCGACAGGTTTCGTAACGATGCA
>JBIKKL010000058.1:0-13652 GCA_044360365.1 Burkholderiales bacterium
TCGCTCATCACCCGACCGCGATCGAGACGACGCTGGCCGGCTTGCGAAGCAAGGTCGGCGGTGCGCGCATTCTTGCGGTGCTGGAGCCGCGCTCGAACACGATGAAGCTCGGCATCTGGAAGGATGCGCTGGCAGCGAGCCTGACGGGCGCCGACGCTGTCTTCTGCTATGGCGCCGGCATGGGCTGGGATGTCGCCGGGGCCATGACCGCACTCGGCGCAAAGGCGCAGGTGATCGACGATTTCGCCGGACTGATCGACAGGATCGCCGATCGCGCGCGGCCGGGCGATCACATCCTCGTGATGAGCAACGGCGGCTTCAACGGGCTGCATCGCAAGCTCGTCGAAGCGCTGCGAAAAAAAACGGGCTGATCCCGGAACTGCAGGGATGCAGGGGTCTCTAACCGGTCCGTATGAAGCTCGGGGGTCTGCCCATCAGGCAGGCCCTTCTTCTTGGGCAGGTCGGTGCCGAGATCCGGCCGCCCGGACGTGAATTCGTCGGTCACGAGCCGACGAGTGCATGGAGACCAGGCAATGACCCAGTTCGTCGCAGACGGTGCTCGCCGTCGATCCATTCGCATCTTCGGTGTACGCAGCGGCGTCGGTGGCCGCGATCCCGGCGCAGTCGCTGCAGCGGACACGTTAAAGGCCGCGGGTCTCGCCGCGCAGCTTGCAGACGGCAATCAGGACGCCGAGTGGGGCGCGATCCTTCGCCCGGCCCGCAAATACGCCGACGATCCTGCGGCGGCGATGGCGCGCCTCAACCCTCGTATCGCTGAAGCGGTGCGAGATGCAAGCATCGAGGGACATCGTCCGCTGGTGATCGGCGGCGATCACTCGTGCGCCGTGGGTACGTGGAGTGGTGTGCATGGCGCGCTACGAGGCGAAGGCCCGCTCGGGCTGCTGTGGATCGACGCGCACCTCGACAGCCATACGCCGCAAACCTCGCACACCGGTCTCATCTACGGCATGCCGCTCGCCGTTCTGCTCGGTCATGGCGATCCTGTCTTTACCGAATGTTTGAACTCAGGGCCGAAGGTGCTGCCGCAGCACGTGTGCGTGTTCGGTGCGCGCAGCTACGAACCCGAGGAGCGTGCGCTGCTCGACCGCATCGGCGTGCGCGTGATCGGCATGGCCGAGATCGCGCAGCGCGGCGTGGCCGATGCAATGCAGGAGGCGCTGGAGATCGTTCGCAGGGCCTCCGGCGGGTTCGGCATCACCATCGACATGGATGCACTCGATCCTCGCGATGCCCCGGGTGTCGGCACGCCTGCGCCGGGCGGCTTGCGTGCCGCCGAGCTGGTTGTCGAACTTGAACAGGTGAGCGGCGAGGCCAATCTGCGGGCGCTGGAAATTTGCGAGTACAACCCGACGCGGGATCGGCGCGGCATCACGCAGCGCAATCTCATCGGCCTTGCGCGTGCCGTGCTTGGTGCGGGCGCTGAAGCCCGCGTGTTCGAATCGGTACGCGTCGCATGAGCGAAATTCGGTGCCAGGCACGTGCCTGGCACCGAATTTTCTTTCTTACCTCTGCGCGGGATCAAGTGTCCAGGGTGATCAGCTTCGCATCGATGTCAGTCCCGCGGACGACCAACTGCCCGACCGACACGGGCAGCCGAAAACGCCGCGGTCCGGCGCTTCCGGGATTCACGTAAAGCACGCCCTGTCGACGCTCGATCAGCGGCCGATGCGAGTGGCCGCTGACGACGACCTGAACGCCGTGTGCGACCGGATCGAGTGTAAGCGTGGCGAGGTCGTGCACCATGAGGATGGCAATGCCCGCGATACGCAGGACGTGGGTCTCCGGCAGGGGATCGGCCCAACTGCCGTAATCGTTGTTGCCGCGGACTGCCGCTACTGGTGCGATGCGCTGCAGATCGTCGATGACGCTTTGCGCGCAGATGTCGCCTGCGTGAACGATGTGATCGCTGCCACGCAGCGCCCGGGCCGCCTCGGGCCGCAGCAGATTGTGGGTGTCAGAGATCAGCCCGATCGAGACCATCTGGAAGCCCCGAAAATCGGTGCCTGGCACGTGCCTGGCACCGATTTTCGGCCTGACCCGGTTGTCTGGGGAAACGCAAAGAAGGAAATGCCGGACACGTTGCCGCCCTCTGCTTCGCCGTTGGGTGAATTCAGGGAAGAATCCGGGCAACGAAACGAATCGTGAGGCATGACCGTTCCAGCGGTTCCCGCGTCTCCTTGCACTTTTCCGGATGTCAGGCGTGGCGGTCGAGGAACGATTGGAGGGCGGCGTTGAAGGCGGCCGGTTGCTCGGCATTCGACAAGTGCGCTGCGTTCGGCAGCACGACCAGCTGCGATCCGGGCATCGCTGCGTGAATGTCCTGCGCCATCGAGACGGGCGTGCCCGGATCGTGTTCGCCGACGACGACGAGCGTCGGACACGCGATCTCCTTCAGGCGCGAAGTAAGGTTGATCTTGGGCAATGCATGGCAGCAGCCGGCGAAGCCCTGCGGCGGTGTGCCGCGGATCGCTGCGGCGATTTCGCCGAGAATCGGGGCGCCCGACTTGCGAAACGGTTCGGTGAACCAGCGTTCCAGCATCGCGGGGACGATGGGCTCCATGCCGGAATCGGTCGCGATCCTGATCCGCTGCTGCCAAAGCGGCTGCGCCTCGGGTGGGTAGTAGCTCGTGGTATCCGCGAGTGTCATGGTTTGAAAGATCCCCGGATGCCGCAGGGCGAACGTTTGGCCGATCATGCCGCCCATCGAGAGACCGACCCAGTGACAGCTCTTGATGCCGAGGCCGTCGAACAGCGCTTTGGCGTCGTCCGCCAGTTGGTCGAGCGTATAGGCCTCCGCGGGTGCGCTGCTGCCGCCGTGACCGCGGGTGTCGTAGCACAGAACCTTGTATCGTTTCGAAAACGCCTCGATCTGCGGCTTCCACATGCGCGTATCGCATGCCAGGGAATGGCTGAAGACGAGCCAGGGCCCCTCGCCGTCGACGGTATAGTGGGTTTCGATCCCGTTCGTTTCAATCTTCATTCGGTTTCCCCTTGGGTTCGTGCCTCGTGCCAAGCTTGCTGCCCAAGCATCAGCGCCGATCCTCGCTGTGCCGGTTCAATCCCTCTGTCCCAGCGTGATCTGAGCATCGACCGTGTCACCGCCGCGAGCGATGCGGATGGTTAGTGTGTCCCCAGGCATGTGCTGTTCGAGCAGCGTGAGCAGATCGTCGATCGTTTTGACGGGCTTGCCGTCGACTGCGACGATGATGTCGCCGAGTACGATGTTGCCGTCCTCGGCCCGCATGAACGGGCGCAGTCCGATCTTCTCCGCTGGTCCGCCCGGGACGACGCCCGCGATTGCAACCCCTTCGGGCAGTTTCAGCGCCTGCTGCAAAGTCGGCGGGGCGGCCTGGATGCCGATGGCCGGGCGAATGAATTTTCCGTCGCGGATGAGTCTCGGCACGATGCGATTCACTTCGTCGACGGGGATGGCGAAGCCGATTCCGGCCGATGCACCCGACGGGCTGTAGATGGCCGTGTTGACGCCGATCAACCGTCCGGCAGAGTCGAGCAGCGGGCCGCCCGAGTTCCCCGGATTGATCGCTGCGTCGGTCTGGATGACGCCACGGATCGAGCGCTGCGTCACGGATTCAATCTCGCGATTGAGTGCGCTGACGATGCCCGTGGTCAGAGACTGATCGAGGCCGAACGGATTGCCGATGGCGTAGACCTTTTGCCCGACGAGCAGGTCTTTGCTTACGCCGATGATGATCGGCCTGATCTTCTCTTTCGGCGGTGCGATCCGCAGCACGGCGAGGTCTCGGTCCGGAAAGGCACCGACGAGACTTGCCTTCCAGGTCGTTTGGTCCTGCAGCGTGACCTGTGCGCCGCTCGCGCCCTGGATCACGTGAAAGTTGGTGACGATGTGGCCGGCGTCGTCCCACATGAAGCCGGTACCGGTGCCGCGAGGCACCTGCGTGATGTCGGCCGAGAAGAAGCTGCGCCGGGCGGCCAACGTCGTGATGTGCACCACCGATGGCGACACGGTCTTGAATACCGCGATGTTGTTCTGCTCGTCTTCGGCCAGCGTGCCGCGTGCCGCGACGGCGCGCGGGATGGCGTCCGGTTTCGAGGCCTCGGGCAGAAAGCGCTCCCACGGGCGAAACCACCAGAGCAGAAACCCGATGACGACGATGAGCAGCAGTTTGCCGGCGGCTGCGCCGCGCTGGGTTCTCCTGCCGTGATTGCCTTGCGCCTGCATGCTGCGTTCCTCGTGTAACGTGGGACCGGGCGCAATGCGAGTGTCGTGCCCCGCCGCCGATCCGCTTTTGACGAACCTGGAGTGTTCGTCGGGGCAAGGATACACCGTCTGTTGCATTCTCCGCGCCATGCGCACGGCCGCATGATTTCCGGCAGGTCTAGCGAGACGACGGCGGTCGAGGGTCGATAGAATCCGGACTGCCCAGTCTCCCGTCCTGGTGCCGGAGTTCCTGTCGATGGTCCATCGTGCCGGTCGCGCCGCGAGTGCGGTCCGCGTTTCCCTGCTTGTGTTGGTATCTTTGTGTGCGCTGGGGCTCGCGCCCCGCGCGGGATGGTCCGCGACCGGTCTCGGCCCCGATGCTGCCGCGCGCATCCTTGCGGGTATGACCGCCACCGTACCGACCGGCGTGCCCTTGCAGGAGGGGAAACTCGCCGACTATGCGCGTCGCGCGACTGTCCACTGGCACGAATACGAACGTCGAATCGGGGAGCCCATGCAGAAGTGGGCCGGCTCCGAGCTGGCCCCGGTGTCCGGCGGCACGATCTTCTATCCCTTCTCCGGGCCGGACTTCGCCACGGTCAAGCGCATGTATCCGAACGCCAATCGCTACGTGCTGATCGCGATGCAGCGCGCCGAAGCGCCGCCGGCCCTGGATCGGGCAGAGGCCGCCGATCTGGCGAGCTTCATGGGGCGCTTCGCCGAAGCCTGGAAGCAGTTCGCGCAGATCGGCTTCTTCCGCACCCTCGATCTGGACGAGGAAGCCAAGCAGCAAGGGCTACGCGCAGGCACAACCACGCCGATGATCGCGTTCGCCGTGCGTTCGGGTTTTACCGTGCATTCGGTCGAGCCCATCCGCATCAACGAAAGCGGCAGTGATATCGAGCCGCATCCCGGGCCGCGCAGCGAGCGCTCGACGTGGAATTCGGTCCGGATCACGCTGCAGTCCGGCGGTCGCCGGGTGCTTCTCGACTACTTGCGCATGAACTTGTCCGATGCGTCGCTCAACGAGCATCCGGGTGAGCGCGCCTGGGTCGAACGCATGACCGAGCATCCCACGGTGCTCAAGGCGGCCTCCCACCTGTTGCAGAGTTCGCGCTTTTCGATCGTACGCGATGCGCTCCTCGAACGCGCGCCGAGCATTCTTCAGGACGAGACGGGCATCGAGTACACCGCGCTCACCAGGAGGTTCGACGTAAAGCTGTACGGGCACTTCACGAAGCCGCATGCGCTTTTCAATCAGGAGTCGCAGAAGGCGCTCGCCGAGGCGTACAAGACGCAGACGAACGTGAAGCCCCTGACGTTCAGGGTGAGCTATCAGCGCCAGCCGGAAGCGAACCTGCAGGTGGCCAACCGCAAATCGGCTGCCACTGCCAAGCCCACCTCGAAGTAGGTGGCGCTCGTTAACTCGCGCGGCGGTCGATGAGCCCGGGGTGTGCGGCTTACGCGTCGGGCAATTCGTCGAGCGCAGCAGCCAGGTGGGCCACATCCGCCCAACAGTGCACGCCCCAGCCGGACGGCGTGACTTCCACCCAGTTCACGCCGCAGTTCGGGATGCCGTAGTCGCGCGGGGCGTCGAGCCCCAGAGACATGGCACGCCGGTACACCATATCCAGCACGCCGCCGTGCGTGAAGACGAGCACCTGTTCGCCCGGGTGGCGCTCGGCGATGCGCGTCACCGCCCGCAGAGACCGGTCGTAAAACGTGCGCAGGCTCTCGCCGGTTTCGAAATCGAAGTCCGGATCCTTCTCGTGAAAGCGCACGTAGAGCTCCGGGTAGCGCGTCTTGACCTCCGAGTAGAGAAGGCGCTCGAAAATGCCGTAGTGACGCTCCCGCAGCTCCGGATCGAGTTGCAAGGGCAGGGCCAGCTTCTGCGCCGCCGGCTCGGCCGTCTGCCGCACCCGCGAGAGATCGCTTGAATACACGGCACTGAAGTCGTGACCGGCGAGGAGGGTGGCGGCGGCGCGCGCCTGGCGCACACCGACCGGGCTCAAGGGAATGTCTGTCTGGCCCTGGACGCGGCCTTCGGCGTTCCATTCGGTTTCACCGTGGCGTACCAGGCACAAGCGTGTGATGGGCATGACTGCGGATCCGGTTTGAAGTGACGAGCGTATTGGATCGCGTTCGCGGCTGGCGCACAATAGCGGCGCTGCGAAGGAGGAAGGGGTGGAGCCCGAGCGCGCTCGTGTCCTGAGTCAGGAACTCACCGCGCACCGCTCCGAAACGGCGATGCAATCGCAAACGAAGGAGACGACATGCCGACGATGATGGCAGGGCAGGCGGTGATCGAAGCACTACGCGCCGAAGGGGTGGAGTACACCTTCGGCATCGTCGGAACGACGACCAACAGTATCGTGACCGAGATGTACGGGCGCGACGACATCAAGTTCGTCGATTCCCGGCACGAAGAAGGCGCGGCGTTCATGGCTTACGGATATGCGCGCTCGTCCGGCAAGCCGACGGCGTGCATTACGACCTCGGGGCCGGGCACCATCAACCTCGCGACCGGGGTCGCGCTCGCCTGGAAGGGGCGAGCGCCGGTACTGGTGATCGCGGGGGACGTCGCTCGCGACTACATCTATCGCGACGGCTCGCAGGCCTTCGATCTGGTCGAGATCTTCCGGCCGTTCACGAAGCTCGCGCGGCAGGTGAACAAGACCGAGCGCATCGTCGAATTCATGCACGATGCCTTTCGGGCCGCGCTGTCGGGTAAGCCCGGCCCGGTGATGCTCGACATCCCGCGTGACCTTCTCGACGATCAGAACCTCGATGCCGACATCACGCCGCCTGCGGCCTATCGCGCCGTCGACCAGCGGCTGCCCGGAGATGCCGGCGCGATCGAACGCGCAGTTCAACTGCTTTCGGGGGCGCAGCGACCGCTGCTGCTGGCAGGCGGCGGCGTCGTCGACTCAGGTGCGACCGAGGAGGCCGTAGCCCTCGCCGAACTGCTCGACATGGCGCTTGTGCCGTCCTATGGCCACAACGATGCGGTGCCGAACAGCCATCGGTTGTTCGTGGGCGGTGCCGGCGGTCGCGGCGCGGGCGAAACAGGGCAGGCGATTCACCGGGCCGATGTGATTCTCGCGCTCGGGACGCGGATCAACCAGTCGACCTCGCACTGGAACTGGAGCGTCATCGATCCACAGACGAAGATCATCCAGATCGATGTCGATGCGCAGGAGATCGGGCGCAACTACCCGGTCGCCGTCGGCATCGCCGGAGACGCGAAGGCGGTCGCCCAGCAGTTGCTTGCGAAGCTGCGCACGCAGTTTCCGTCCGGACGGGCGAACGTCCAGTGGCGCAACCAGATCGAAACGCTGGCGGCGCAGCGTCGGGAACGGATCGCCGCCGAGGAGAAATTGCCGGCCCAGCCCTACATGATGCCGCAGCGCGTTTATCCGGAGCTGAACAAGGTCCTGCCGAAAGACTGCATGGTGACGCTCGATGCGGGTGTGGCAGGTGGCCTCGCCTACGATCGGCTGAAATTCGAACTGCCGCGCACCTTCTTCAACTATGCCGGCCATGGCGGACTCGGCATGGGCTACTGCGTCGGACTCGGGACGCAACTGGGCCGCCCCGACCGGCCCGCCATCAGCATTCAGGGCGACGGCGGGTTCATGTATACGGCAAGCGAGATCAACACGGCGGTGCGATGGAACATCCCGCTCGTGGGTATCGTGCTCAACAACCGCTGTCATGGTGCGGAAAAGGCTCAGCAGAAGCGCCACTTCGGGGAAAAGTTCATCGGCGTCGACCTGCTCAACCCGCGGTTCGACAAGCTCGCCGAGGTGTACGGCGCCACGGGCTACTACGTGACCCGACCCGACGAGATTGCCGATGCGGTGTCCGCTGCGCTTGCAGCGCGCAAGCCTGCCATCGTCGAAATCGCCGTGGAAGAGTATTTTCCCACAGCGGCACCGACGCCGGGCGCAGGCCGCGCCGGACATTAGAAGACAATCGTTACGCATACGCCACAGCCGCCATGACACGCTCGCTACGCATCGGATTGTCCGCCCGTTTCCTCGCCCCGCGCCCCGGGGCGACCGGTACGCTGCGACGTACCGTGCAGTACCTCGATCCGCTCATGGCGAACTGGGTGATGTCGCGCGACGTGGTCGTGTTCATGGTGCCTTCGCTGGACAGCCAGGGGCTGCTCCACCGCAACAACATGCGCCTGCGGGACTACGTGCACGAACTGGATGGTCTCGTGCTTCAGGGCGGGGCGGATATCAGTCCCACCTGCTACGGCGAGGAACCGCTCAAGCCCGAGTGGGCCGGCGACCGCGTCCGGGACGACTACGAGATGGAACTCTTCAGCGAGTTCATGGAGGCAGGCAAACCCGTGCTCGGCGTCTGCAGGGGTTTGCAGCTCATCAACGTGGCACTTGGCGGCACACTCTATCAGGACATCCCCAGCCAGATCGGTGAACGCGCCAAGCATCGCGACCGTTCCGTCTACGAAGGCAACGTACACACCGTGCGGTTCGAGCCCGGCAGCGGACTCGCTCGACTGTTTCCCGGGCTGGACACCGTGGTCGTGAATAGCCTGCATCACCAGTGCGTGCGCAAACTCGGTCGAGATCTTGTCGTCGAAGCCCGCTCGACCGAGGACGAAGTGATCGAGGCCATCCGGATGCGGGGTCGCAGCTACGTCGTCGGCGTGCAGTGGCATCCGGAGTTCCATCGCCCCGGCGACGAGCGGCTGCTCGATCAGACGCCGATCCTCGAGGAGTTCCTCACCGAGGCACGAAGGCGCGCGTGAACTTTTGTCGCGGCCACCGGGCGTAGAATGCCGGCCGCCCTTCATTCGATCATCATCAATCAATCAAACGACGAGGAGTACGCTTCGTGGCCAAACACAGGATCGCCGTCATACCCGGCGACGGAATCGGCAAGGAAGTCATGCCCGAAGGCATGCGCGTGCTGGATGCAGCTGCGCGCAAGTTCGGCATCGAGTTGAGTTTCGACCACTTCGACTGGAGCTGCGACTACTACGACAAGATCGGCACCTGGATGCCGAAGGACTGGAAGGATCGCGTCGGCGGCCACGACTGTCTTTACTTCGGGGCCTGCGGCTGGCCGGACAAGGTGGCGGACCACGTTTCGTTGTGGGATTCCCTCATCAAGTTCCGCCGCGAATTCGATCAGTACGTCAACCTGCGGCCGGCGCGTCTCATGCCCGGCATCAAGTCGCCGCTGGCCGATCGCAAGCCGGGCGAGATCGACATGTACATCGTGCGCGAGAATACCGAGGGCGAATACTCATCGATCGGCGGCCGCGCCTTCGAGGGTACCGAGCGCGAGGTCGTGATGCAGCAGGCGACCTTCACGCGCCGCGGTACCGACCGCATCCTCAAGTTCGCCTTCGAACTCGCGCGCAAGCGCCCGACCAAGCATCTGACCTCGGCGACCAAGTCCAACGGCATCTCGATCACGATGCCGTACTGGGACGAACGCGTGGCCGAGATGGCGAAGCAGTATCCGGACGTGCGGGTCGACAAGTTCCATATCGATATCCTGACGGCGCACTTCGTTCAGCGTCCGCAGTTCTTCGATGTCGTCGTGGCCTCGAATCTCTTCGGCGACATCCTGTCCGATCTCGGTCCTGCGTGCTGCGGCACCATCGGCATCGCCCCGTCGGGCAACATCAACGCCGATCGCATCTATCCCTCGCTGTTCGAGCCGGTGCACGGCTCGGCACCGGACATCGCCGGCAAAGGCATCGCGAATCCGATCGGCGCCATCTGGTCTGCCGCGATGATGCTCGATCACTTCGGTTATGTGGAAGCAGGCGCACATGTCGTCGCGACGATCGAGAAGGCGCTGGAGCCCGGCAGCGGCGCACCGCGCACGCCGGACATCGGCGGTACGGCGAAGACGGAGGATCTGGGCCGCGCAATCGCAGCTGCCCTCTGATCGTCGGCGCGAACGTGTGCGGCGCGGAAGGAATTCCGCGCCGTTTTTTTTGTGGGTCCGGCCCTGAGTTACGGACTTGCAGCCGACATGTCGTACGTCGATCGAATCGCGAGTTTTCTTGAACGTCGGGGCACGGCGGGCTGATCTGTTTTTGATGCGCTGCACATCGGCTCGCCACCGCCTCACTTTCTTGGCTTTCCAGGGCTCGAAGGCGGTGCGGAGTTTGAGGACATTGACGCACGCATGCGGCATTGCGGTATGCGATCAGCGGGGTCGTGTGCTCGAGTGAGGTCGTCCTTGTAAGGTTCGTGTAAGTCAATCCTCCGACTCTACGAGCCCACGGTTGGGTATCGATCGAGGGGAGAACCGGACGAAGTCGACGCAACGTGCGCATCCGCGCAAACGGCTGCGAGCGTTCGTAGGGAGGGCCGGCCTCCTTTGCAGAGCAGTGGATTTCGGTGCGGGGGCAATGCGCTTACCTCGAGCCGAACTGCGATTCAAAGGCGGCGGCATCTGCCGTCTTCCGGCGAACAGACTGAACCGCACACACAACTCACATTGATTTCAAAAGAGGCTATGCCGTCGGTCTGCCTCGGATCTGCACCTATTCGCGGGCGTATTCGACTCGATCGTTTCATGAAATTTCAACCGAGGCGCTTATGAAGATTCCGTTCAACAGAAACAAAGATTTTCTTGCCGGGCTGATGTTCCTGGCCGTAGG
Organism: Burkholderiales bacterium; assembly: GCA_044360365.1. Lineage (GTDB taxonomy): Bacteria > Pseudomonadota > Gammaproteobacteria > Burkholderiales > WYBJ01 > WYBJ01. The sequence continues at coordinate 10,857 of JBIKKL010000058.1, forward strand.
AGGCGGGGCGATGTTCATGGCTCGGGAATATCCGTTCGGGTCGGCCCTACGCATGGGGCCCGGATATTTCCCCATGATCCTTGGCGGTCTGGTGATGCTCGGGGGGCTCGTCGTTCTCATCGAAGGCCTGATCAAGCAAACGCCGATCGCACGCACGTGGTCGGTGCGTGCGCTGATCATTTTGCCGCTTGCAGCCCTCGTCTTTGGGTTCCTCATGGAGCACGCGGGCTTCGTCCCTGCGATCCTCGTTCTGACGATGCTCTCCGCGTATGCCAGCCCCCAGTTCCGCTGGAAGGAGCAACTCCTTCTCGCCGTCGGGCTCACCGCTGGATGCGTAGCGCTTTTCATCTACGGGCTGGGCCTTCCCTACCCACTCCTCGGCGGACACTGACATCATGGAATTGTTCAACAATCTCATCCTGGGCTTCAGTGTCGCGCTGTCGCTGCAGAACCTTCTCTACTGTTTCATCGGCGTGTTTCTCGGCACGCTGATCGGCGTGTTGCCGGGCATCGGTCCGCTCGCGACGATCGCGATGCTGCTGCCGCTTACGTTCAACGTGTCGGCGGTCTCTGCCCTCATCATGTTGTCCGGCATCTATTACGGCGCGCAGTATGGAGGTTCGACCACGGCGATTCTGGTTAACCTGCCGGGCGAAGTGTCGTCGGTAGTGACTACGCTCGACGGCTATCAGATGGCGCGCCAAGGGCGAGCAGGCCCAGCGTTGGCCATTGCGGCGCTCGGCTCGTTCTTCGCCGGTACTGTTTGCACCCTGCTCATCGCGCTGTTTGGTCCGCCGCTGGCCGAACTGGCACTCGAATTTGGTGCATCAGAGTACTTCTCGCTCATGCTGATGGGGCTCGTCACGGCGGCCGTGCTCGCGCAGGGCGACATGGTGAAGTCGCTCACGATGGTGGGACTCGGCCTGTTGTTGGGCATTGTCGGTACCGATGTCAATTCCGGCATGGCGCGCTTTAGCTTCGGCTTCCCGGAACTGACCGATGGCATCGGCTTCATCGTCATTGCGGTGGGGGTGTTCGCCATCGGCGAAATCGTCAGTAACCTCGGCGAAGACGAAGTCGAGGAGCGTCAGGTCTTTACCAGCAAGATCGGCTCGCTGATGCCCACCAAGCAGGACCTGAAGGACTCCTTCTTTCCGATCGTGCGCGGTACGGCGCTTGGGGCCTTTCTGGGTGTGCTGCCCGGGACCGGCCCCGCCATCGCGGCATTCTCGTCCTACATGCTGGAGAAGAAGCTGTCCAAGGACCCGGACAGTTTCGGCAAGGGGAACATCGCCGGCGTCGCTGCGCCGGAAGCCGCGAACAATGCCGATGCTCAGTGCAAGTTCATTCCGACGCTCACGTTGGGCATTCCCGGCAGTGCGGTGATGGCGCTGATGCTGGGCGCCCTGACCATCCAGGGAATCGCACCCGGACCGCAGGTCATGACGCAGAAGCCGGAACTTTTCTGGGGCCTGGTGGCGTCGATGTGGGTCGGCAACTTTATGCTGGTTCTGCTCAATCTGCCACTCGTCGGCCTCTGGGTCACGCTCCTGAAGGTGCCGTACCGGATGATGTTTCCGGCGATCATGGTGTTTTCGTGCGTCGGGATCTACTCCACGAACAACAGTTCGTTCGATGTCTACCTTGCTGCGATTTTCGGCATCATCGGTTTCGCGTGGGCGGTATTGCAGTGTCAGCCTGCACCGCTGCTGCTGGGCTTCGTGCTCGGACCGTTGATGGAAGAGAATCTGCGTCGCGCCATGCTCATTTCGCGGGGCGATCCAACAGTATTCTTTACGCGGCCGATCAGCCTTGGGTTCATGATCGTGACCGTTCTGATTCTTCTGATCATGATTCTGCCTGCGGTTCGAGCCAAGCGAGACGCGATCACCGACTGACGCGCCTCGGCATCACGCTCGCGTCGCTTTCGATCCCGTTCGGCCGGCAAGGCCGAACGGGATCTTTTCGTTTGCGGTCCATGGGGAAATGCGTGACCGAACCGTGCGAGGAGCCGTCGCCAGATTACGATCTCCGGACATGCGATGCGCGTGCGGCAGCGCCTATGTCTGCTTGATCCGTAAAGAAGCCGTCGATGCCGGCGCGCAGGAAGGCCTGAATCTCCGCAGCGCCGCTTCCACGTGCAGCCGGATCGCTGCCGTGCCGGTAGTCGGCCGGCAGGAAGGCGTTCTCGGTGCGAAACGTCCAGGGATGAACGACGAGGCCGGCGTCGTGTGCCTCCCGGACGAAACGGGTCGGTTCACCCAGACGTTCATCCCCATCTCTGGGAATGACGAACGCCTTGGCCGGGCCGACGCCGTCGGCATACTCGGCGATCTGTGCCAGTCCGGGTGCGGAGGCCATGTCTGCGTACGTCGTCTTGGTGCCTCGGGCAGCCAAGTCCCATGGACGGCCGACGTAGTCCATGAGCTGCACCAGCCGCACCCTCGTCACGCGGCGTAGGGAGCGCAGATTGTCCACTTCGAACGATTGTATGAAGACGGGCGCGTCACGCCGATTCCAGTCATTGGCTTCGAGGAGTGCCACGAGACGATCCTCCATCGGCAGGCCGACGGCGGCGTGATAGCTCGGATGCTTCGTTTCGGGGTAGATGCCTACGGTCTGTCCAAGCTCGGTGCCGCGGCGCTTCGCGAGATCGATCACCTCCTGCAGTGTCGGGATCTCGAAGCAGTCGTCGTAGCTGACGTTCAGCGGGCGAAGCTGGGGAATGCGTTCACGGGCTCGAAGCTGCTTGATTTCTTCCAGCGTGAAGTCTTCTGCAAACCAGCCCGTTAGCGG
>JBIKKL010000586.1:0-3507 GCA_044360365.1 Burkholderiales bacterium
GCGCGTGTGGGCGATGCCCAACACCAGCCTTGGCGCAACCTCGCCTGTGCCGGGAGATGCATCGTCCGTCCACGAGCGCGTGAAGACCGTGAAGTGCGGCGACAACACCCCTTCGGTGCCGCCGGACATCACCAGTGCCACGCGCTGTGCGACTGCGTCGGGCGAGCAACCGAGATACGGACTCAGAAAGCGGCACCAGCTCGAAGACGCGAAATCTCGGGTGTAGTCGTTGACGCAGCCGTTGCCCTCGGTCTTGCCCATCACCGCGACGATGTCCCCGGGCAGCAGTTTCCCGCTTTCGATGAGCGCCTGCACCCCGCTCAGGTCGCTCGGCCCGCGGCAGGCGACGCGATGAACGCCAACGTGTTGACGTCGCTTCATCGCGGCTCTTCGCTAGGCAAGGCGTTGGGGCGTACGCCGGGCGGCGTTGCGGTGATGGCGCTGCTGTAGAGTTCCGTGTTGCGAGGCCGCGGCGCGGGCATGCACTGGATGCTCTTCACATTGCGGCCCCAGCCCTTGGCTTCGGTAACCAGTTGGCCATCGCGCATGACGAACCGGCCGCGCAGCAACGTGTGCACGGGGTAGCCCTGGACCGACCGCCCGTGCCACGGCGAGATCTTGCTGATACTCTGCAGGCGCCCTTGCGCGAGCGTGCCGCTGCGCGTCATGTCGACGAACGCGATGTCGGCATGGGCCCCCGTCGCGATCACACCCTTGAGACCATAGATGCCCCAGGCGCGCGCGGGGTTGACTGCGCTCCACTTCACGTAATCCATCAGCGTTGCACGCTTGGCGTTGACCTCGGTGAGCATCAACGGCATCTGTGTTTCCACGCCGGGAAACCCGCAGTCGCAAGCCCAGATGCTCTCGCGCATCTTCTCCTCCGGGGTATGCGGTGCGTGGTCGGTGGCGATCATGTCGATCAACCCGTCCATCAGCGCATCCCACAGCGGCTGATTGTGGCGCGCCTCGCGGATCGGCGGGTTGAGACGCATGATCCCGCCCAGGCGCTGCATGTCATCGGTATTCAGCAGCAGGTACTGCGGACAGGTCTCCACCGTGACGTCGACGCCGCGGCGCTTGGCGTCACGGATGAGGTAGAGCGAATCGGCCGCACTGTGATGTGCGATGTGCACCCGCGCCCCCGTCCACTCGGCAAGCGTGAGCACTCGGCCGATCGCCTCGATCTCGCAAACTGCCGGGCGTGCGGCGAGGTGCGCGAGCGCATCGATCCGACCAGCGTCCTCCATGACCTTCTGCCGACGCGCGAGGATGGAAGAGTTCTCCGCATGGACGACGGTCCGCAACCCGAGCGGCGCCAGCTTCTCGAAGCCCTCGAGAAGTGCACCGTCGCTCGGCGCCGGGAGGTTGCCGAAGGTATTGCCGACGAACGCCTTGAAGCTGGTTGCCCCGCCGTCGATCAGATCTTCGAGATGCCCGACCGTGGAGTCGTCGAGCAAGGCATGGATCCCGAAATCGGCATAAGAGCGCTGCGCCGACTTGAGCTTGAGCGCGAGCGCTTCGCGGGTTCCGGTGGGGGGATTGGTGTTCGGCATGTCGAACACGGTCGTAACGCCCCCGCACACCGCCGCAGCAGAACCGCTCTCCCAGGTCTCCTTGTGCTCATACCCGGGATCGCGGAAATGCACGTGACTGTCGATCGCCCCAGGCAGCAGATAGAGCCCGTCGGCGCGCATCTCTTCGTTCGCCGACGGCATTACGTCGTCATGGCCGATCGCAACGATATGTTCACCGTCGATGGCCACGCTCGCAGCCACGATTCGATCCGGCCCGACCACCTGGCCGCCGCGGATCACGAGATCCACACTTTTCATTCTCATCTCCTCAGAGCATCGCCCAGCCGCCGTCCACGGGCAGATCCACGCCGGTGATCTGTCGGCTCACTTCGCTGGCAAGAAACAGGCAGGCGTTGGCCACGTCGGTGTCGGTCGATACGCGCTTGAGCGCGTAGTCGGCCGCATGACGGGTCATCGCCTCCTCGCGGGTGATTCCGAGCTTGGTGGCCATGCTCGCGCACACCTTCTCGCGGAACCGCGGACCGTCCACCATGCCGGGTGCGACACAGTTGACGTTGATGTTGTGCGCTCCCACCTCGAGCGCGAAGCTCTTCGTGATCCCGCGCAGGCCCCACTTGGATGCCGAGTACGCCAACCGCCCGGCGCGCCCGCGCATGCCGAACGTTCCGCCCACGTTGACGACCTTGCCCGAGTGCTGGGCAATCATCGTGGGCAGGACCGCACGCATGGTGTTGAAGCACCCGGTCATGTTGAGCCGGACGATCTCGTCGAACTCCGCAGCGGTCGTCTCGATGCCGGTCTTGCCGATGGGCCCCGATCCGCCGGCCACGTTTACGAGCACATCGATCCTTCCGTACTCCTGGAAAGTGCGGCTTGCGAGCGCCTGCACATCGGCCTCGTCGGTCAGGTCGCATCGAACAACGAGGGCACCGACGCCCAGGGCGCGCGCCTCGGTGGCGACCGGTTCGATCGCGGCCGTATCCCGCCCGGCGAGCGCCAGATCGGCACCCTGCTCGGCGAAGGCCAGCGTGATGGCCCGCCCCATGCCCTTGGCGGGCCCGGTGATGACGACCACCTTCTTCTGGAGTCCGAGTTCCATTCGCGTACCCTCCTAGAGCTTGGAGGCCCGTTCGTTTCGGCTCGGCAGGAAGTCGGCGTTGAACACCTCGCTGACCGCGGGCGTGCGCGGCAGAGCGTTGGCTTCCACGACGATGCCGATCGCGCGCCTCATCCGCTCCGGATCGATGGCGCCGAGGCCGAACTTGGCAATCTCGGGGTGCCCCATCTCGCGTGCAAGCGTCGCGAGCAGACGCTCCCGTTCCACGTCGCGCTTGAGCAGGGGTTCACGCTTCATGACGGCGTCCATGCCCGCATCGGGATTCGCGAGCACGTCGTTGATCGCTCGGTTCAGGGCACGCACGAAGCCCTGCACGGCCTTCGGGTTTTCGCGCACGAAGCTGCGGCTGAACACCACTGCGTTCGAATAGAGATCCATGCCGTAGTCGACGTAGTTGATGAAGCGCAGATCCTTCTCCGGGTTGATACCGACCAGCTTGGCGCTGAAGTACACGGTGTTGACGAAGCCGAACACGGCGTCGACCTGGCCACGCAGCAGCATCTGCTCCCGCAGGTTGGGCGCCATGTTGGTGATGTTGACCTTGCTCGCATCCACCTTGGTGACTTTGGCAAAGGCCGGGAATAGCTTGAGCGCACCGTCGTTGGCCGGTCCGCCGATGGTCTTTCCCTCGAGATCCTTCGGCGTCCTGATCGGGCTGTCGCGCTTCACCACGATGGTGAAGGGCGGCGTGTTGTAGATCATGTAGACAGCAACCGGCGCTTCGGCGGGACGCTTCGCCGACAGGTCGATCAAAGCGTTGATGTCGCCGAAACCTGCCTGATAGGCGCCTGCCGCGACCTTGGTGACCGAGGCCGACGAACCCTCGCCTTGATCGATCTCGACGTCGAGCCC
>JBIKKL010000121.1:0-10122 GCA_044360365.1 Burkholderiales bacterium
GAGCCCTTCGCTCTTGAAGTAGCCCTTGTCCTGGGCGAGGAAGAACCACGCCTGCGGCCCCTGATACTTCCAGTTCAGCACCATCTTGATCTTGGTCTGTGCCCAGGCGCGTTCGGGCAGGGCAATCACTGCAATGGCAACAGCAAGCGCGGCGATGAGTACGTGAGAACTCCGACGAATCATGAGTCGACTCCAATGAGAATTAGGGGAGAACTGCGCAGCTGCGGCGAGGCACCGGATGGGCATGCCGCCGCCCGTTGCCGGAACCAACCCGTTCGATGCACCCTGACGGGGCATCGATGCGCACCAATTTGGACTGCCACCGTCGGCTGCCTCTCTCGAAACGGACCGTGCAGCGAGGAGCGCCATCACCCATGACCGGGACATTGCGCCTCTCGATCGCTCGTGCGCCCGGCCAAGGCTCGGATCACAGCCGCCGGCCCGCTCGTTGGGTGAAGTGGTTTCCATGCCGAACATCGGTGCACGGTACATGCCAGGCACCGATGCCGGGAATTGCTTTTTGGGCGCATGCAAGTTGCCGTTTCGGCAACGCTTAGCTTCGGCCCGGCATTGTTCGTGCTCTTGTCGGTGCCATGAACCACTTGCGTTTTCTTCGCTACTTCGACGAAGTTGCTCGGCTCGGCTCGATTCGGCAAGCGGCCGAGCACCTGCATATCGCTCCCTCGGCGGTCAACCGCCGCATCCAGGATCTGGAGGAGGAGCTTGGCGTCGCGCTGTTCGAACGCATGCCGCGCGGCATGCGCTTGACGGCCGCGGGCGAACTCTTCGTGCAGTACGTGCGCTCGCGGGCAAGCGCCCTCGATCTGGTGCGCTCGCAGATCGAGGAGCTGCAGGGACTACGTCGCGGCAACGTGCGTCTGGTGGCCAGTCAGGCTCTGGCGCCGGAATTCATGCCGCGTCTGATCTCCGGCTTTCGGTCCAGTCGCCCGCTCGTGGAGTTTCAGGTCCGCATCGGCGATCATGAGCAGGCGCTGTCGGCGCTGCGCGCGTTCGAAGCGGAGATCGCCCTGGTCTTCAACCTCACCGCCAGTGAGGACCTGGAGGTCGTGGCGCAGATCGAGCAGCGACTGCTCGTCATGATGCATCGAACGCATCCGCTGGCCCAGAAAGCCGGGGGCATCCGTCTGCGCGAATGCATGAACTTTCCGCTGGTGCTGCCCAATCGCGAGGTCGGCGGGCGACAGTTGCTGGAGCGCTATCTTCAGCGCAGCAGCATCAAGCTTCGGCCTGTGGTCGAGAGCAACAGCTTCGAGTTCCTGCGCGCGTGCCTGTATCGGGACCAGGCGATCTCGTTCCAGATTGCCATCGGTGCGGTGAGCGATGGCGGCGAGCTGGTGGCGCGGGAGATCACCGACCGGCAGTTTCCCGGCGGGCACCTGTGCGTGGCCCACCTTCGGGGTCGGCAGCTGCCCCTGGTAGCACATGCATTCATCGAGCATGCCGTTTCGGCACTGTCGACATCGAGCATCCCCTGAAGGGGAACAGCACGGACCGCATCGACTCAAGGTTTCGAAGGGCGCCGACCCGACACCTGCCATGCGAGCGCTCTCGTTCCCCGTGTTACATGCATACCGGCATCAGGCCGACCCGGGGAGACGCTTTCCATGCTGTCTCTTGTCATACGCACGCCGCGTCCCGAGCAGCCGCCGAAGGCGCGCGGCAACCATGCAAGTTCTGGGTGTGGCTCGCGCCGCTGGAGGAATCGGGGGTTTTACCTCGCCTTGATTCCGGCTTCCTTCACGACCCGTCCCCATTTCTCCAGGTCGGCGACCATGTAGCTCCCGAACTGCGCGGGGCTCATTTGCATGACCGTTGCGCCGTCCGCGTCGAACTGCTTTCGGATCTCGGGCAGGCGCTGCACGACGCTGATCTCCTTGTGCAGGCGCTCGACAACCGCGGCTGCCGTACCGGCAGGCGCAACGATGCCGAACCAGTTCACGGTCTCGTAACCCGGCACACCGGCCTCGGCGATCGAAGGCACGTCGGGCAGCACGGGATTGCGATTGAGTGAACCGACGCCCAGCGCGCGCAAGCGCCCGGCACGCACCTGCGGCACCGTGGCGAGCAGCCCCCCGAAAAACAGGTTCACGTGACCCGCAACGACGTCGAGCATCGCCGGACCAGCCCCTTTGAACGGCACGTGCAGGATGTCGACCTTGCCCGCGAACTTGAAAAGTTCCGCCGCGAGATGCGTCACGCTGCCGACCCCAGCCGACGCGTATTGCAGCTTACCCGGCTGCTTACGCGCCAGTGAGAGCAGATCCGCCACGGACTTGGCCGGTACGCCCGGATGCACCACCAGCACCACCGGGCTCGCAGCCATGATCGCGACCGGCGCAAACGACTTGATCGGGTCGTAGCGCCCCTTCAGATCGTAGAGCCCGGGATTGATCGCATGCGCAAGCGATACGACCAGCAGCGTATAACCGTCGCTTGCGGCGTTGGCCGCGATCTCGGTCCCGATGACACCCCCGGCGCCGGCACGATTGTCGACGACCACTTGCCGGGCCAAACGCTCGCTCAGCGCGCTCGCGACGATGCGCCCCGTGACATCGCTGCCCCCGCCAGGCGGAAACGGAATGATCATGCGAATGGGTTTGGTTGGATAGTCCTGAGCGGCGACACAGGCCGCCATACCACAGGTGATTCCAGCTACAGCGAAGCGCTTGAGAGCATTTGCCTGCAAGTTGATCTCCTCCTGTTCAGGCCGAGCAAGCGTCTGTGCGCTCAGGCGTCGGGCCACAATGAGCGCGCAGTCTCGACGACCAGGCGCAACTTCGCGAACTGCTCCTGCGCCGTCATGACCGTGTTGCCGACGTTGCCGGAGAAACCGCACTGCGGGCTGATGCACAAACGATCCATCGATACGAAGGCAGACGCCTCCTTCACTCGGGCGCGCAGCATCTGCGTATCCTCCAATTCGGGTGACTTGGTGGTCACGAGTCCCAGCACGACGGTCTTGTCCTGCGGCATGTACTTCAACGCGTCGATCGGCCCTGCACGCGGGCTGTCGAACTCGAGGAAGTAGAACCTCGCGTTCAGCCGGCGGAAGAGCTGATCCGCCATGAACTCGTACCCGGCATCCGCCTGCCAGAACCCTCGCCGGTTGCCGCGACAGACGTGGATGCCGACAGTCAGTCCCGATGGTGCGCTGGCGAGTACTGCGTTGATGACCTCGACGTAGATCTCGACCAGCCGGGGCCAGTCGTCGCCGCGTCGCTCGAGAATCGTGCGAATCTCAGGGTCGCCGAACTTTACGAGCGACGTCTCGTCGATCTGGAGGTAGGTGCAGCCCGCGGCATGCAGGGCAGCGAATTCCTGGCGGTAGACTTCGATCAGGTCGGCCCAGTACGTATCGAGCGATGCGTAGGCTTCGCGCAGCACCGCATCGTTGCCGCCCATGAAGTGCAGTACGATCGGGGACGGCACCGTCATCTTCGGCAGGCGCCCGGTGATCGATCTAACGAACGCAAAGTGCTCCGCAAAGATCGGTCCGGTCCATCGCAGCGGCTTGTGTACGACGAGTTTTTCGATCGGAATAGTTTCGCCACGCTCGTTGCGATGGAAAAAATCTCCCTGTTCGGCCCTCAGCCCGCCCGACCCAAGCGCCTTGCGGAAGAAGTCCACGATATAGTTCTGCCGCCGAAACTCGCCATCGCTGACGGCTCGCAGTCCGATCTCCTCCTGGCGCGCCACGACCTCGCGGATCGCCTCATCCTCGATCACTCTGAGCGCCTCGTCCGAGAGCAAACGCTTGCGGCGTTGTTCGCGGGCTTCGATCAGATGAGCCGGCCGCAAGAGGCTGCCGACCTGATCGGCGCGGAACGGAGGCGAATGCGGTGTGATCGTCATCTGCTGCTCGAATGGAGGCAACTCGACACCCGATTATGATCAATATCCAGTGCGAATGGTGGCCTCCGTTGCCGCGATGGGAAATGGGAGCAGCAATCTCACCGAGCACCCATGCACGACCGAAAGACCTCGCCCCAACCCTTCGGGCCTGGGAACCGCATTGGCGGATGCCGAAGGTCAAAGTATGGTATCGATTCTCGGCGCTTCTGGTCGGAGAATTTCCGACCCAGCACACGAGAATGGGACTACGATCAGCGTGTGCGGCTCGCAAGACAGGCGGGTTTGGGAAGCGTTGCATCTATCGGGAGCTGACCGCACGCAGTGCATTGATCGCCGGTTGCCGGTGATGCCATCCGCATGAATCAAGAGCGATTCGTGGTCTGTCCCCGGATATTGCACATAAGGAAATCGTAGCCATGACGGACCTCCGCTCCCCTCCCGACAACGTCGTGATTGAAATCGCCGGCGGCAAGCTTCGCGGCACCCGCGAGAACGCCATCCATAGCTTCAAGGGAATTTCCTACGGCGCGCCGACATCCGGCGAGCGCCGTTTCCTCGCGCCTGCACCGCCGCCAAGCTGGACCGGCATCAAGGACGCGCTGGAATTCGGTCCACGCGCGCCGCAACGCGACGAGAAGATTCGCGCCGCCAACGCCTGGATCCGCGATACCCGCCCCGTTGGCGAAGACTGCCTCAAGCTGAACGTTTTCACCCCGGGTTTGAACGACGGCGCCCGACGACCGGTGATGGTCTACCTGCACGGCGGCGGTTATGACCGAGGCGCAGGCAGTGCGGCCGGAATCGACGGCAGCATCCTGGCCCGTACCGGCAACGTCGTGGTCGTGACGCTGAATCACCGCCTCGGCGTTTTCGGGTTCTGCCAGCTGGGCGATCTCGATCCGCGCTTCCCCGACGCAGGCAATGCCGGCATGCTAGACATCGTGGTGGCGCTGCGCTGGGTCCGCGATCACGCTTCGACCTTCGGCGGTGACGCCGGCAACGTCACGATCTTCGGTCAATCGGGCGGCGCCTCGAAGGTCGCCGTCTGCATGACGATGCCGGCGGCGAAGGGCCTCTTCCACAAAGCGATCATGCAGAGCTCGTCCTCGCACCTGCGCCTGGCCACACTGGAGAACGCAACCGCGGCGGTTGCTCGGTTGCTGGCACAGGCGGGGCTCGATCGAACGCAGGTGGCGGCGCTGCAGCACCTGTCCGCAGAAAAACTGCTCGCCGCGTACACCGGTGCGGTGGCATCCGCCAACGGCAACGACAGTTTTCGGCCCGTCGTCGACGGCGCGACCGTGCCGCACCATCCCTTCGATCCCGCCGCGCCTGACCTCGCGCGCGACGTGCCGCTGTTGATCGGCACCTGCGAGACGGAAAAATCCTTCTACGACGTCACCGCCGACCCCCTCACCCTGCCGCTCGACGACGCCCAACTCATCCACGAGATCGCACACTTCGTCGGCATCGACGCAGCGCTGGCGCGCGAGGTGATCGCCGACTATCGAGAGCGACGGCCCGCGGCCTGCGGACGCGACCTCTTCAACATCATCGCCAGCGATCACCAATATCGGCGCAGTGCGGTCGAGGCTGCGCAGCGCAAGGCGCAACGGGGCGGAGCATCCGCGTATCTCTACGAGTTCACGTGGAAGACGCCGGTGCTGGGCGGCATGCTGAAGACGCCACATACCATGTGCCTGCCGTTCGTCTTCGGTACCGCAGAAATCGCCAAAGACTTCGTCGGTACCGGGCCGGAGCAAGCTGCACTGACGAAAGCCGTGATGGGCGCCTGGGTTGCGTTCGCCCGCAGCGGCGACCCGAACCATGCCGAGCTGCCGGCCTGGGCGCCCTACGAGGCGTCGACGCGCCCCACCATGATCTTCGACAACGACTGCCGCCTCGAGCACAACCCAAAGGCAAAAGACCTTGCGTGCATCAACCGCTGTCCGCCCTTTGTCTCCGACATGCAGTGGCCGATGTCGGGTCGCGGGTAAACCGCACGCTGCGGACGCCGGGCGGCGTTGAATGGCGGGCGGCGTGTCGGCAACGGCATGCCCTGGCGTCACCCAATGCGGCCGCCGCAGGCGGGCAGCAGTAGACTGGGGGCTCGAATCGGCGGGCCGGTGGCTTTTCGCGCCCTTGTCGCCGGCCGAGGGCGGGTATACGCCTGCGGCGGCGCTCACCGCATTCGAACGATCGGAAGGCCGACGAAGCGCCTTGATCGCCGGCTATCAGTCACGTCACCACGCCCATCGAGCCGGCTGAACTCGTGACGGCCCTTGCGAGCCTGGGCGGCAAGAGACCGGACGACCGCGGTAATCGGATCGTCGTTCTGAACCTCGTCGGGGCACGGCGATGCGATTCCTGTTTTAAGCAGGCGCGCGTTCGAGCCCTGCCCCTCGCCGTCGAGGCAGGCCGCCGCGCCCGCTGCCGCGCATTCACTACGGTCGATAACAATCCACGACGCCCGACTTCGCGAGCCTGTCGATGTCGCCGCTGCCGAGCCCGAGTTCCCCGAGGACCTCACGCGTGTGCTCGCCCAAATGCGGCGCGTGCGTGAGGCGATCGCCGGTCTGCGGCGGGCGCTGGCCACAGATCGTGCCCATGGGCAGGCGACCGAGCGTATCGTTCTCGACCCAGCGCACGGCGTCGACCGCCAGGACCTGAGGATCCTGGAACAGGTCGGGAAACGTGTTGACCTTGGCCTTGAGGATGTCGATGGTCTCGAGCAGCGCTACCCATTCGTCGGAGGTCTTGGTCTCGAACAGCGGCCGCAGGTAGTCGAGCAGCTCGGCACCGTGCTTTACGCGAGAGCGCGCATCGGCGTAACGCGGATCATCGATCCACTCCTCCTTGCCGATCAGCTTCGCGAGTCGGCGAAAGTGCTCGTCGCGGCGGGCATTCACGCTCATGTAGCCGTCCTGGGTCTTGAAGGTGCCCACCGGCATGCCGATGGGTTCGAACGTGCCGCCCTGCAGGAAGGTCTCCATCATCGCGCCTTCCTGAAAGGCCAGCGCGGATTCGAGCAGGCTCGTCGCGATGTACTTGCCGACGCCTTTCATCTTCTTCTTGTACAGCGCAGCCGAGGCCGCCTGGAATGCGTAAAGGCCGGTCGAGAAATCGATGGCGAGCAGGTTGATGCGCTGGGGTACGCCTGTGGGCCCGCGATTGATCGACATCATGCCCGTATAGGCTTGCATGACCGAATCGGTCGCCGGCTGATCGAAGCGTGGCCCCTTGGCACCGAACCCCGTGATCGCAACATACACGACACTCGGGTTGATCTTCTTCACGCTCTCGTAGTCGAGACCGAACTTGTCGATCTTCCCGACGCGATAGTTCTGGATGAAGATGTCGCAGGTCTTCGCGAGCCGCTGCACGATTTCAACGCCTTCCGGCGACTTGAGATCGATGCTGAGCGAGCGCTTCGCGCGATTGACGACGATCGAGTGCGCCGTATGGTCGCCCGTCGGCTTGCCGAGCTGCCGGCTCCAACAACCCGTACCGGTCGGTTCGACCTTGATGACATCGGCGCCGTTGCGCGCGAACAGCATGCCGCAATACGGGCCAGCCACGCCTTGCGACAAATCGAGCACCTTCACGCCTTCGTAGGGCAGATCATCCTGCGACATTCTTGCACTCCCGTGTACGGCCACGCCGCAATGCAGTCGATGTTAAAGCGAAAATCGGGGACAGACTACGATTGCCGGGCACGGATCGCGCTTCGGGTCGAGCCGGAGGGAAAACAAATGATCTTTGTGTTCGAAGTGCATGTGAAACCCGGCAGCCGCGCCGAGGACTATGCCGATGCCTGGGTGCGCGCCAGCGAGATCATTCAACGTGCTCCGGGCGCACGAGGTACCCGCTTGCACCGCAGGATCGGCGACCCCGATGTACTCCTCGCCATCGCGAGCTGGTCATCGAAAGAGGCTCGCGATGCGATGGAAGGCAACCGGCCGGAAACGGTGAAGAACATCATCGCCGAGCAGGCCGAGTTCGTCGAAATTCGCATCGTGGGCGAATTCGAGGACCCGGACTGGTTGGTCGAGCCGGGCGCGCCGCAGTTCTGAGGCCGACTCATCTTGCGCATCGCGGACGCGCACGCTGCCGCGAGGGCTACGCACGCGAAGCTGCTTACGCAAAGAAGCGAGATTCCCGATGCCGGACATCAGATGCAGCCGAACTGCTTGACGCGCACACGACGAAGCGCCTAGTCTGGCACCGCATCTATCGCCGCACTTCCAAAGCAGCGCCCCGCACGACGCATCAACGGAGGAGACCGTCATGCAGCTCACAGGCGTTTCGATCTGTGCTTTTGCGGCTTCGCTCTGCGTGGCGTTCGCAAGTCCCGCACGCGCCGCCCAACCCAGCGACTATCCGACCAAGCCCATACGCATCATCGTGCCTTTCCCGCCAGGCGGCAGCAACGATCTGCTCGGTCGCTTCTTGGGTGAGCGCTTGGGCGATCGGCTCGGGCAGCAGGTCGTGATCGACAATCGGGGCGGCGCCAACGGTATCCCCGGCACCCAGCTCGCAGCGGCGACGACGCCCGACGGGTATACGCTGCTGCTGATCTCGGTGTCATATGCCATGAATGCCGCGGTGCGCAAACTGCCCTGGGATGTGGAGAAGTCCTTCGATCCCATCGCCATGATAGGCACGAACACGAACTGCATCGTGGTTTCACCCACCGGCCCCTTCAAGACGCTCAAGGACATCATCGCGGCGGCGAAGGCGAAACCCGGCGCGCTCTCCTATGCATCCACCGGCGTCGGCGGATTCAATCACTTCGGTGGCGAACTGTTCAACAAGCTGGCCGGCACCTCCATCACGCATGTCCCATACAGGGGAGGTGGTCCGGCGATGATCGACGTCATGGGCGGGCAAATGCCGATGTTTTTCAGCTCGCTCACCCAGACACTGCCGCACGTGCGCTCCGGCCGTCTGAGACTCATCGCCGTGGGATCCACGAAGCGCCAGCAGGCCGCCCCCGACGCACCCACGTTCATCGAAGCCGGCCTGCCTGGCTATGAGCTCTACGGCTGGTGGGGCATGTCCGCGCCGGCCGGCATATCCAAAGCCATCCAGGCGAAGCTCTCTGGGCTGTTCACACAGATTCTGCAGGAGCCGGCCACACAGAAGCAACTCGCCGCGGAGGCCGCAGAGCCGCATATCATGACGCCCGATGCCATGCGCTCGTTCATCGGCGCCGAAGTGAAGAAGTGGACCGAAGTCGCAAAGCAGGCGGGGATACGCGTCGACTGAGAGGCTGTGAAGCCCCCGTCGCCCCACACGACAATCCTGCCGGCATGGCAGATTGCTGCCGGCAATCCCGCGAGCGGTTGGTTTGGCGTTCGACGGCGAATCCGATGCCTGCATTGCCGAACGGCCCGCAAACTTACTTCGCGCCCTCTTGCAGCACCAATCGTCCGGACAGATGTTCGGGGGTACCGATCGCACGCATCCACCTGGCCGAAGCGATCCGCCATTGCGGATCCTGCGCCTTGAGCAAGGCGATCACGCCCGGCAAGTGCGCGGCGCCGTAGGTGACATAGATCTTGTTTGCCGGGTGCTTGGTGATCGCTGCCGCCAGATTCCGATTTCTGAAGTCGAGTACGATCGATTCCAGATCGCCTGTGTCACCGCCCTGCCCGATCGCCATGTTGATCACCCCGCGACAGAGCATGCCCAGGATGCGGCGTTGATCCGACGTCACGGGCTTGATGCGATCGATCAAAGTATCCGTGAGCCCGCCCTGTGCCGAATTCGGCTTTGCAGCTTCACGAGCCGGCCCGCTCGAGACGCGTGCAGCGAATCGGGGATCGGATTTCACCAGACGGTCGTACTCGCGCTTCATGTCGAGCGTCGTCACGTCTGCGACGACGTGACGCTCCGGGGGTGCTTTCATGTCGTTGCCAAGCAGCACAAAGTATTCGACCTGGAACTTCAGCTCGCACACCGAACCGAGCATCCGGTAGTTCTCGCTGAGATCGCCTCCGCCGGCGAGGTTCCGGGAGAACCATTCATCGCCTTCGCCCGGAGAGGGCTGAACGCCTTCATAAAACCTTTGATTGCCGGTCGGCCGCATGGCGCATCGCACGCAACCACCGACACGAAGGCCCAACCATCCGTCATTGCACGCCATGGGGAGAGGCGCATCGTGCTCGCGTGCCGGTTGGACCGCTCGCCTCGACGAGGATAGACTGCCCCTTGACACCGCAAGGCACGGCAAAATGCCGGAAGAGC
>JBIKKL010000519.1:0-3847 GCA_044360365.1 Burkholderiales bacterium
ACCCGGTCTGCTCAATTCCGTATTTCGGAATTTCCACACGATCAAGGGTGGCGCGGGCTTCCTCGGCGTCACCGAACTCGTTCGCCTGTGCCATCTCACCGAGAACCTGTTCGATCGCCTGCGCAACGGCGAGATGACGCTCGATCCGGTCCTGATGGACCTCATCATGGCAGCCACCGGCGAAGTCCGCACGATGTTCGGTGCATTGGCCGGGGCACGCCAGCCCGAGGCTGCGCCGTCTTCACTGCTCGAGGCGCTCGAAGCCGCGATCTGCGGCCAGCTGCCGAAGGCCGATGCGCCGCCGCAGCCCCAGTCCGCACCAGCCGTGACACCGAGTCACTCAGCGCCGGCCGCCGTAGACGGCAGCGGGCCGGACTGGGCGGCACTGCTCGGCGCCATCGCCCCGTCCAATGTCACGCCGCTTCGTGTCGTCGAGGCTGCGCCGAACGTCGCTGCACCGGCCGAAGCGCCTGCGCCGAAGTCCGTGTCGGCGCCAAGTTACGGGCGGCGCGCGAGCGACGACCCTGCAGCCGACGGCGTGCGCTCCGGTCGCCGCGATGCCGACAAGGTCGTCGTCACCAAGGACTCCACGATTCGCATCGACACGTCCCGTCTCGACCAGGTTCTGAACCTGTCGGGCGAGATCGGGCTGACCAAGAACCGGCTCAACTGCCTTCGCGCCGAACTGCTGGCCGGCAAGACCGACACCCTGACCTTGCGCGCGCTCGACGAAGCCGTGGGGCATCTTGATCTGCTGGTCGGCGATCTGCAGAACGCCGTCATGAAGACGCGCATGCAGCCCGTGGGCCGATTGTTCCAGAAGTATCCGCGTCTGGTGCGCGACTTGTCCAGGCAGCTCGGCAAGGAGGTCGACTTGCGCCTGCACGGCGAGGATACGGAACTCGATCGCACGATGATCGAAGAGTTGTCCGATCCCCTTGTTCACCTCGTGCGCAACGCCGTCGATCATGGAATGGAATCCCCGGAAGACCGCAGGGCGGCCGGCAAGCCGGAGAAGGGCTCGATCGTGCTGTCGGCTCAGCAATCCGGCGATCACATCGTCATCGAGATCGCGGACGACGGACGCGGCATGCGCCCCGAGGTCTTGCGCCGCAAGGCCATCGAAAAGGGCTTGCTCGATCCGGAAACGATACACGGCATGGACGACCGTCAGGCACTGCAGCTCATCTTCCTGCCGGGGTTCTCGACCAAGGATCAGATTTCCAGCGTCTCCGGGCGCGGTGTCGGCATGGACGTGGTGAAGACCAACATCCAGAAGCTCAACGGTCGCATCGACATCCAGTCGACGCCCAATGCGGGCACGACGCTTTCGATCTCGCTGCCCCTCACGCTCGCCATTCTGCCGGTGCTCGTCGTGCGGTTGGCAGAGCAGCCGTTCGCGCTGCCCCTGTCGATGGTGCGCGAGATCGTCCGGCTCGACCCCGAGCAGGTGCAATCCGTCTCGGGCAAAGCGACCGTCGTGATTCGCGACGAAGTGCTCCCGGTACGGTCGCTCGCCACGATGCTTGCCATGCCGAGCGATGGCCCACCGGCTTACGGTGTCCTGCTCCAGACGACGACGTCGAACCTCGTTCTGGCCGTTGATGGATTCGTCGGTCGCGACGACGTGGTGATCAAGCCGCTCGACGGTGTGAAGCCCAAGGGCATTTCCGGCGCCACACTGTCCGGCGACGGCTCCGTCGTCCTGGTGCTCGACATGGAAGAACTCTTCCGCAACGCCCCTGCCGATACCCGCATCAGCCTGCTGGCTCGCGCGGCGTAGGCCTATTGTGGCAGGCGGGTTCTGAGACGCGGCGCGACGCCGACGGCATGCAGGGCGCTGCCGCCTGGTCTAGCGGGGAGGCATCGATGTGGTCTGAAAAACAGGGGGCGACCGGACCGGGCGTCCCCTGCTTCGTTTTCGCAGGCCGAGGCGGATTCAGCCAGCGGCAGGCGGCATCACGACCCGAAACTCGGCGCCTTGACCGGGTTGAGAGACCACCTCCATGCGCCCGCCCATCAGATGCACGAGATCACGCGCGAGTGCAAGGCCGAGACCAGTGCCGCCGCGAAGCCCGACTCCGCATTCCTCGCTTTGGGTAAAGCGATCGAAGATGGCCTGATGCATCACGGGGGATATGCCGCAACCGGTATCCTTCACTGCGAGGATCAACGTCTCGCCATCCATTCTCGCAGCGACGCTCACATGACCTCGATCAGTGAACTTGATCGCGTTATGGAGGAGGTTGTTGAGTACGCGCACGAGCTTGGTTCGGTCGCAGGAGAACGATTCAGGCAGCGTCTCGTCGAAATCCACTTCCAGGCACAACGCTTTGCCTTCGGCCACCGGACGGTGCAAGGCGACCACCTCATCGACCAGCAAGCGCAGTGATTCCGGACTGACGTGCAGTTCCATGCGCCCTGCTTCGATCTTCGCGATGTCGAGCACGGAGTTCACCATGCCGAGGAGCGTGCATCCGCTCGAATAGATGATCCGCGCACATTCGCGCTGACTCTCGTCCGCCAGCTCCTCGTGCAGGCAATCCGCGAAACCGATGATGCCGTTGAGCGGCGTCCGCAGCTCGTGCGTCATGCTCGCCAGAAACTCCGACTTCACGCGGTTTGCCGACTCGGCCCGATCGTTGGCTTCCTGCAGCAGGAGCGAAGCGCGGCGTTGACGTACGATCAGCCAGCCGAGCAGACCAAAGCTCGCCCAGATGAGGCAGATGATGAGGGCGACGCTGGAGATGTAACCTTCACGATGTTCGACATACTCGCCCAGTGCGTCCTCCATCCCCGTACCGACCGCGACGATCAACGGATATTCGGGCACCACCCGATACGAGATCATGCGCGCCGGGCCGCCCTCGTTCGAAGCGGTCAAGTAACTTCCGACCGGATTCGTTCGCGCACGCTGCAGGAGATCGCGCGCATTGAGCGCCTCGTCGCCCGTGGCCAGCGGTTCGCCATGTCGTGCTCTGAGGATGCCATCGGCGCCGACCAACATCACGAAGCCCGCCCTGCCCAGTCGAACCTCTTCGTATACGCGCGAGAAGTAGCCCTGGTCGAGCCCCACTACTGCAACGCCGGCGAAGGCGCCGTCCGGCTTGTTGATGCGCCGAGCGACATGCACCGTCCATTTGCCCGAGATGCGCCCGATGATCGGCTCTCCGATCACGAGCCGATCCGGATCCGCATCGACGTTGCCTTTGAAATGCACCCGCTGCGCAATGCTGATCTGCTCGCTCGAGTGCGTATGCCGCAGCGATCGCCCCGTCTCGTCGGAGATCAGGGACAACAGAAACGGTGCACCGGGCAGGTAGCGCTCGTCGATAAACGACTTGAGATCGTCCGGCAAGCCCCGCTTCTCGACCTGATTCTTGATCGTCAAGGCAAGGGCGTCGGCACTTCTGAACGTATGCGCAACCTGCTCTTCGAGGACGCGGGCAAGGTTGCCCATATCGCGCCCCGAACTATCGATCGCCCCGCTGCGATTGATCTTGAGCTGGTGCACGGCCGCGACAACGACCGCTGCGGTCAGCAATGCCGCGAGCAGCCCCACGCCCCAGGGAATCAGCGACCAGTTCTCACGTCTCGGGGGAAGACCGGCCGTTCGTTCTTTCGACGCTTCGGGCGCTTTGGGTGCTGCGATCAGAGAAACCTTTACGCTGGACACCGAGCGCGCATCGGTAGTGTCAGCGGTCGCCAGCGCTGACGGGGCCGCTTCGCAAGAAGCCGCCTGGGCACTCATAGCGGATAAAGTGCTACCACGTCGTTGCCCGCTTCGTTGAAGTGCACGCTGCTGCAGAGTTCGATGACACGCTGAAGCCCATGTCGCCCGCCCGGC
>JBIKKL010000520.1:0-3844 GCA_044360365.1 Burkholderiales bacterium
GACGCCATCGATTCGCAGTTCCGGGCGCTTTTTTGCACGTTACTTCGGGTCTTGATCGATGGTATTCACAGCGAATTTCGCGTACATTCCCAGCTTGGGGATCCGACTAAGAATGGAGTCAAAATGAGCGGAAAAGGCCAATTACTACAAGACCCATTCCTCAACGCATTGCGTAAGGAGCACGTGCCGGTTTCGATTTATCTGGTCAACGGCATCAAGCTCCAGGGGCAGATCGAGTCATTCGATCAGTACGTAGTCCTCCTGCGTAACACGGTCACCCAGATGGTCTACAAGCACGCGATTTCCACGGTCGTTCCGTCGCGCCCGGTCAACCTGCAGGCAGAGCACGCCCAAGAAAGCTGATGCTCGAGCGTCCGGAGCACGGTCATCGCGCCATCCTGGTCGGACTTGATTTCGGCGAGTTCGATCATTCCGAAAGCGTAGACGAATTGCGGCAGCTCTCGTCGAGCGCGGGGGTCGAAGAACTCGGATTGGTGGGCGGTCGACGCGAACGGCCGGATCCAGCGTTCTTCGCCGGCTCCGGCAAGGTCGACGAGATCGAAAGACTCGCCGCCGAACTCGGTGCCGACATCGTCGTTTTCAACCACGATCTCGCCCCTGCGCAGCAGCGCAACCTCGAGAACCGTTTCCAGCGTCGCGTGGTGGATCGCACGAGCCTCATCCTCGATATCTTTGCTCAGCGCGCGCGCAGTCACGAAGGCAAACTGCAGGTGGAATTGGCACAGCTCCAGCACCTGGCCACTCGCTTGAAACACGGATGGAGCCATCTGGAGCGCCAAAAGGGCGGCATCGGCCTGCGTGGTCCGGGCGAAACCCAGCTCGAAACCGACCGGCGTCTGATCGGTCACCGAATGAAAGTGCTCAAGGACAAGCTCGATCGCGTTCGTTCGCAGCGCCACGTCCAGCGTCGCGCGCGGGAAAGAGCTTCGGTCCTGAACGTATCGCTGGTCGGCTATACGAACACAGGCAAATCCACGCTGTTCAATGCGCTGACGCAGGCGTCCTCCTACGCCGCGGACAAGCTATTTGCGACGCTGGATACGACCACCCGACGAATCCATGTCGGCGACGGGGTGCAGGCCGTTGTCTCCGACACCGTAGGATTCATCCGGCGACTTCCCCATACCCTCGTGGCAGCTTTTCGGGCGACGCTGGAGGAGACGGTGCGAGCAGATCTTCTGCTGCATGTCGTCGATGCCGGGCACGCCGACCATGATCAGCAGATCATCGAGGTGGACAAGGTATTGCAGGAGATCGGTGCCGGCGAAATCCCGCAGGTACTGATCTTCAACAAGATCGACATCAGCGGCGGCGAGCCGGCTGTAGTCGTGGATGAATGTGGTACTATTTCCCGGATTTGGGTGAGCGCGCGCGAGCGGCGAGGGCTCGAATCCATCCGCACTGCCATTCGGGAACACGGCCATCCAGCCGAACAGCCGCAGCCGGCCCTGATTGCAGCCCACTAAAAAATCGAGACCTAACCTAGATTCCCGAGCATGTCGCTGAACGATCCTCAATGGGGCAAGCGTGGCAACAACGAAGGCCCCCCAGACCTCGACGAGCTGTTGCGAAACCTCAATTCGAAATTGAACGGATTGTTCGGTCGCAAGGGCGGAAATCAACCACCGAATCGAGTCGACGGCGGCGGCGGTGGCCCCAAGGTAGGCAGTGGCGGTGCCTGGCTGCTTATCCTGCTCGTATTCCTGATCTGGATCGCGAGTGGGTTCTACATCGTCGATGCCAGCAATCGCGGTGTCGTCCTGCGTTTCGGCAAATTTCACGAAACCACGCAGCCCGGTCCTCGCTGGCATCTGCCTTATCCGATCGAGTCGGTCGAGATCGTCAACCTCTCCCAAGTGCGCACGGTGGAGGTCGGCTATCGGAACAACGTCAAGAGCAAGGTGCTGAAGGAATCCCTCATGCTCACTGACGACGAGAACATCATCGATATTCAGTTTGCGGTGCAGTACATCCTCAAGAGCCCCGAGGACTTTCTTTTCAACAACCGCAACACAGACGACTCGGTCCTCCAGGCCGCGGAAACCGCCATCCGCGAAATCGTCGGCAAGAGCAAGATGGATTTCGTGCTCTACGAGGGGCGAGAGCAGGTCGCAGCGCAAGCAACCAAGCTCGCTCAGGATATTCTGGATCGGTACAAGACCGGCATTCAGATCAGCCGGGTCACCATGCAGAACGCGCAGCCGCCAGAGCAGGTGCAGGCGGCGTTCGACGATGCAGTGAAGGCCGGTCAGGATCGCGAGCGCGCGAAGAACGAGGGGCAGGCCTACGCGAACGACGTCATTCCCAAGGCCAAGGGCGCGGCCGCACGTCTGCTCGAGGAAGCCAACGGTTACCGGCAACGGGTCGTGGCAAATGCCGAAGGTGAGTCTTCGCGATTCCAGCAGGTTCTCACCGAGTATCAGAAGGCGCCAGGCGTCACACGCGAGCGTATGTATCTGGATACCATGCAGCAGGTACTCGAAAATACCAGCAAGGTCATCATCGATCAGAAATCGGGCAGCAACCTTCTTTACCTGCCGCTCGACAAGTTGATCCAAGGGGCGGCTCAGTCGGGGGCACAGGCGATACCGCCGGCGCGCAGCGACGCGACGACGGACCCTGCACAAAACCAGGTTCAGCGTTCGCGCGAGGCCTTCCGCTCACGCGAAAGGGAGGCACGTTGATGCGCGCGAAATTGGGAGCGATCGTCACCGCACTGGTCGCCGCGGCAGTCATTGCCGGCCTTTCCTTGTTCGTCGTAGATCAACGCCAGAATGCCATCGTCTTTCGGCTGGGCGAAATCGTGGACATCAAGACCGAGGCGGGGCTCTATTTCAAGGTGCCCATCCTGGATAACGTGCGCTATTTCGACACACGAATCCTCACGCTGGACACGGCAGAGCCGGAGCGATTCATCACGTCCGAGAAGAAGAACGTGCTGGTCGATCTGTTCGTGAAGTGGCGCATCGTCGATGTCCGCCAGTACTACATCAGTGTCGGCGGTGACGAAATGCGCGCACAGACGCGTCTTGCGCAGACCATCAATTCGAGCTTGCGGGACGAGTTCGGCAATCGGACGGTCCATGACGTCGTCTCGGGCGAGCGGGACAAGATCATGGACCTCATGCGCGAGAGGGCGAACGAAGACGCCAGCAAGATCGGCGTACAAGTGCTGGATGTCCGGCTCAAGCGTGTCGATCTGCCGCAGGAAGTGAGCGAATCCGTCTATCGACGCATGGAAGCCGAGCGCAAGCGCGTCGCGAACGAGCTTCGTTCGACCGGATCGGCAGAGTCCGAAAAGATTCGCGCCGACGCCGATCGCCAACGCGAAGTGATCATTGCAGAGGCCTACAGCGAAGCTCAACGCATCAAGGGTGAGGGCGATGCGAAGGCCTCGGCGACCTATGCCCGGGCTTACGAGCAAAGTCCGGAGTTCTATTCGTACTACCGTAGCCTCGAAGCCTACCGAGCCAGCCTGCGTAACCGCAGCGACATGCTGGTACTCGATCCGAGTTCCGACTTCTTCAAGTACCTGAAGAATCCGGGAAGGCCGTCCAAGTAGCGGCGACCGCTCCAGCCGCATCGGCGCTCGCTGCAGGCAACGCGATGTCCAAGACTTTGCTCACGGCGATTGCCCTCGTGCTCGTTATTGAAGGCATTCTGCCATTTCTCGTTCCCACGCTTTGGCGCGAAGCATTTCGGCGCATGACCGAAATGAGCGACGGCCAGATCCGGTTCGTCGGTTTGAGTTCGATGGTCGCGGGCGTGCTGCTGTTGTACCTCGTCAAATGAGCGTGAACGTGCTCGATAGGCCGCGGATCGG
>JBIKKL010000521.1:0-3842 GCA_044360365.1 Burkholderiales bacterium
ATCGCTCTCTACGGATTCGTTCATCTCCGCAGCCTCCTTCCAGGAGACCACTCGGGTGCTCACCGAAGCGGCCATCATGGGCAAGCGTGATGAGCTTCGCGGACTGAAGGAGAACGTCATCGTGGGTCGGCTCATCCCGGCAGGGACAGGGCTCGCCTATCACCGCATGCGACGTCGTCAGCAGGAAACGGCCGATCTGCTTGGCGGCGCACCGGAGGCTGCACCCGAGTCTCCGTTCATCGAAGAGTCGTCCGGCAGCGAACAGGTGGCTTGACAGGCTATAAGTCGCCTCCTACAATCGACAGTCTTTCTTGGGCCTCTTCCCGCCACCTCACGCGGGACGTCCGGTCCGGCAAGTCGCAGTGCGACGGCACCATCCAAGTGCCGTCGCGTTTTTTGAACCGCCAGTTTCCGCGTCCCGCTTTCGCGGTGACGCATTGCACGTAGCAGCTTCGATCGAAGCAACGATCTAGTTAGGCAATCAGGATCCTTATGCCCACGGTAAATCAATTGGTGCGCGGAGCGCGCGTAGCGCGGCGTGCGAAGAGCAAGGTGCCTGCCCTGCAGGAGTCCCCCCAACGTCGTGGCGTCTGCACCCGCGTCTACACGACGACGCCGAAGAAGCCGAATTCGGCCTTGCGCAAGGTCGCAAAGGTTCGTTTGACGAACGGCTTCGAGGTGATCGGTTATATCGGCGGGGAAGGCCACAACCTGCAGGAGCACTCCGTGGTGCTGATTCGTGGTGGCCGGGTGAAGGATCTTCCCGGTGTGCGTTACCACATCGTACGCGGCAGTCTCGATACTGCCGGCGTCAAAGACCGCAAGCAGTCACGTTCGAAGTACGGCGCGAAGCGCCCGAAGGCAGCGTAAAGCGCGCCAACGACCAACGCTAGGTAAGAAACATGCCACGCAGACGCGAAGTTCCCAAGCGCGACATTCTTCCGGACCCGAAGTTCGGCAACCAGGAAGTCGCGAAATTCATCAACGTCATCACCTCCGACGGCAAGAAGTCCGTCGCTGAACGGATCGTATACGGGGCCTTCTCGCAGATCTCGAAGAAGACCGGCAAGGATCCTTTGGGTGTCTTCGGGCAGGCGGTCGGTAACGTCAAGCCGGTGGTCGAAGTAAAGAGCCGTCGGGTCGGCGGTGCGAACTATCAGGTGCCGGTCGAAGTGCGGCCCGTGCGTCGCGCGGCGCTTGCGATGCGGTGGATTCGCGAGGCGGCGCGCAAGCGTGGCGAGAAGTCGATGGATGCTCGGTTGGCGGGCGAGTTGCTCGAGGCCGCTGAAGGGCGCGGTGGCGCGATGAAAAAGCGCGACGAGGTTCACCGCATGGCTGACGCCAACAAGGCATTCGCGCATTACCGTTTCTAAGCGTGCTCGTCGCGCCGTGTGGTATCAGTCGCGCGGCGTGCGCACGCATCTTGATGTTTCCCTAGTCCTTTTGAGAGTTACCCGAAGTGGCCCGCAAAACCCCCATCCAGCGCTATAGGAACATCGGCATCGTTGCCCATATCGACGCTGGCAAGACGACCACCTCCGAGCGCATCCTGTTTTACACGGGCGTTTCCCACAAGCTCGGCGAAGTCCATGATGGCACCGCCACGATGGACTGGATGGAGCAGGAGCAAGAGCGCGGCATCACCATCACTTCTGCGGCCACGACGTGCTTCTGGAAGGGCATGGACAGCAGCTATCCAGAGCACCGCATCAACATCATCGATACCCCCGGGCACGTCGACTTCACCATTGAAGTCGAGCGCAGCTTGCGCGTCCTTGACGGCTGTTGCACGGTGTTTTGCGCGGTAGGCGGCGTACAGCCGCAGACTGAAACCGTTTGGCGCCAGGCGAACAAGTATGGCGTGCCGCGGCTCGCGTTCGTGAACAAGATGGATCGTCAGGGCGCCGACTTCATGCGCGTCTACGAGCAGATGCGCGCTCGCCTGAAGGCGAATCCGGTGCCACTCCAGTTGCCCATCGGTGCGGAAGAGAAATTCGAAGGTGTCGTCGATCTGGTTCGGATGAAGGCAATCATCTGGGACGAAGCGTCCCAGGGCATGAAATTCGAATTGGGCGAAATACCTGCGCATATGGTCGATGAATGCGCATCGTGGCGCGAGAAGCTCGTCGAAGCGGCAGCCGAAGCTTCCGAGGAATTGATGAACAAGTATCTGGAGGGCGGAGACCTGACGCTCGACGACGTCAAGTCCGCGCTTCGCCAGCGAACGATCGCCGGAGAAATCGTGCCGATGTTGTGCGGCTCCGCCTTCAAGAACAAAGGCGTGCAGGCGATGCTCGATGCGGTCATCGACTATCTCCCGGCACCGATCGACATTCCCCCCATCAAGGGACTCACCGAGGACGATCAGCCGATCGAACGCAAGGCCGACGATGAAGCGCCTTTCGCCGGGCTTGCCTTCAAGATCATGACCGATCCTTTCGTCGGGCAGCTTACGTTCTTCCGTGTCTACTCCGGCGTCGTGGCATCGGGCGATACGATCTACAACCCGGTGAAGCGCCGCAAGGAGCGCATCGGTCGTATCTTGCAGATGCACGCGAACCAGCGCGAGGAAATCAAGGAGGTCCGCGCAGGAGATATTGCGGCGGCTGTGGGCCTGAAGGATGTCACGACTGGCGATACCCTTTGCACGCCCGAAAACATCGTGACGCTCGAGCGCATGGACTTCCCGGATCCCGTGATTCACGTGGCCGTCGAGCCGAAGACCAAGGCCGACCAGGAGAAGATGGGTGTCGCGCTCAATCGACTGGCTCAGGAAGATCCGTCGTTTCGCGTGCGCACCGACGAAGAGTCCGGTCAAACGATCATCTCCGGCATGGGCGAGTTGCACCTGGAGATCATCGTCGACCGCATGAAGCGTGAGTTCGGTGTCGAGGCCAATGTCGGTGCGCCACAGGTGGCCTACCGCGAAACGATTCGCCGGGACGTCGAGAAGGTCGAGGGCAAGTTCGTCAAGCAATCGGGCGGCCGCGGCCAGTACGGACACGTCTGGTTGAAGATGGAACCCCAGGAGGCCGGCAAGGGCTTCGAATTCGTGGACGCCATCAAGGGTGGTTCGGTGCCTCGCGAGTACATTCCAGCGGTCGAGAAGGGCATCGTCGATACACTGACGAACGGCGTTCTCGCCGGTTATCCGGTCGTGGATGTCAAGGTTACACTGTTCGACGGTTCGTACCACGAAGTCGACTCGAACGAGAACGCCTTCAAGATGGCGGGTTCAATTGCCTTCAAGGATGGCATGCGCAAGGCGAATCCGGTGCTGCTCGAGCCGATGATGGCAGTGGAGGTCGAGACCCCCCCCGATTTCGTCGGCAACGTGATCGGCGATCTGTCGTCGCGACGCGGAATGATTCAGGGCCAGGAAGAAGTCGCGGGCACGATGGTGCTCAAGGCCGAGGTCCCCCTCGCGGAAATGTTCGGTTATTCGACCTCGTTGCGATCCGCGACGCAGGGTCGAGCCACCTATTCGATGGAATTCAAGCATTACTCCGAGGCCCCGAAAAACGTGGCCGAGGCGATCATTAACAAGAAGTAATTTGTTCAATCCTGCGATAGAGACGAATTGACGGAGCGTTGCCATGGCAAGAGCTAAGTTTGAGCGGACGAAGCCGCACGTGAATGTCGGGACGATTGGTCACGTGGACCATGGGAAGACGACGCTGACGGCGGCGATCACGACGGTGCTGAGCAAGCAGTTTGGTGGTGAAGCGAAGAGCTACGCGCAGATTGATTCGGCGCCGGAAGAGAAGGCTCGTGGGATCACGATCAACACCGCGCACGTGGAGTACGAGACGACGGCGCGGCACTACGCGCACGTGGACTGT
>JBIKKL010000522.1:0-3841 GCA_044360365.1 Burkholderiales bacterium
GGCGTTGACGAAGCGGGCGCCCGCCATGGACGCGCCGGCCACGAGCCACGTGTATCCATCGGGAGCGGCCTTCATGACGTAGTTCTGGGCAACGACGCCACCGCCGCCGGGACGGTTTTCGGAGACAAACGCCTGCCCCAGGATCTCTGCAAGCTTGGGCGCCAGGAGGCGGGCGATATAGTCGTCGCCGCCGCCCGGCGGGGTGGCAATGACGATGCGCACCGGTTTCTCCGGCCAGCGCTGCGCGTGCGTGGGCGATGAAGCCGTGAAGCCGATTGCGGCAACGAAAAGCGTGGCATTTCGTGCGGAGACCTTCATTGCGATTTCCCTTTGCGCGAAGCTGCTCGCTATACTGAGCGCGAAGCGATGCTCGCAATACGCAGTCGCAGACGCAATCGACCGGGATTCATGCCGGGATGAATCCCGGTTATCGAAATGGAACTGCGCGATATCGAGTATTTCAATGTCGTGGCCGAGCATCGCCACCTCGGTCGGGCCGCCGAAGCACTGGGGCTCAGTCAGCCCGCGCTGAGCAAGAGCCTGCGCCGCCTGGAACACGAACTGGGCGCGAAGCTCGTCAACCGAACGCCGAAGGGCGTCGAACTCACAGCGGAAGGCACGGCGCTGCTCGGTCGCGCTCGTGAGCTGCATCTTTCCTTTCAGGCCGTCGCCGAGGAGATTCGCGACGTGGGGCGCGGACGCGTTGGTCACGTTCGCATCGGCGCCGGCCCCGTGAGTTCGGTCGAGATGCTGGTAAAGGCGCTCGTGCCGCTCATCGACGAAGCACCGAGGATTACCTACGACATCGTCGTTTCGGACAACGATCTCATGATCCCGGCGCTGCGCCGAGGCGATCTCGACCTCATCGTGGGATATGCGCCGAGGGCGCTTCCGCGCGATGGTCTCGCCGAGGAGTTGCTGTTCGAACTGGATTTCGCCGTCATCGCGGCTGCCGATCATCCGCTCGCCGCACGCAAGGTCGTGACGCTGGTGGAGTTGTCACGGGAACGTTGGGCGCTTACCGGATCTAGCTTGCTCACGCAGCAGCGCTTGCGCCGAACGTTTCTCGAGCATGGACTTCCGGCGCCAGACATTGCCGTCGAGACCCGTTCGCTCCGGCTGCGGCTGCAACTCGTTGCATCGTCGCGCCTGCTCGATTACACATCGATCGGCGTGTTTCGCGCTGCAAGGAGAAGTTTTCGGCTGAAGAAGCTGCCCGTGCGCGAACTCGAGTGGCGTCGGCCCGTGAGCGTCGTCTATCGCGAGGGCGCGTATTTGTCGCCGGCGGCGCGGCGCGTCATCGAGTGCATCAAGGCGGCGTCATCATTACTCGCCGTACAGACATCGGGCGCAGGGCATTAATATCGAATCCATCGATGCGATGAATGCCGCCTATCGAACCGCGTCGACCTTTACGTACGCCCTTTTCACGGAAGACAGACACCATGACCGCTGCTGCTTCGAGACCCTTGCTGTTCACCCCTCTGACGCTGCGCGGCGTGACTTTGCCGAATCGAACGGTGCTCTCGCCGATGGTTCAGTATCGCGCGTGCGACGGGATTCCCGGCGAATTTCATCGGGCGCACCTCGGACAGTTCGCGCTCGGGCGCTTCGGGGTCGTCATGACGGAAGCGACAGCCGTCGAGCCCAGAGGACGGATTACCCTGGGATGCCCGGGAATCTGGAACGACGAGCAGGTGTCTGCCTGGCAGCCGATTACCCGCTTCATACGGTCGCAAGGCAGCGTCCCCGGAATACAACTGGCCCATGGCGGTCGCAAGTCCGCAACTCGGCGGGCGCAGGACAACAACACGCCCTACGGTCCTGAAGAAGCGTGGCCTGTCGTGGGGCCCACCGCAGAGCCGTTCGCGCCGGGGCAGCACGTGCCGCATGCGCTGACGCGTGCCCAGATCGCAGAGGTCGTGTGCGCTTTCGCCGAAGCAGCCCGGCGCTCCGATGCGGCAGGTTTCGACATTGCCGAAATTCACGGCGCGCACGGCTACCTGATCGCGAGCTTCCTGTCGCCCATCAGCAATACGCGTGACGACGAATACGGCGGCGACCGAGCCGGCCGCATGCGTTTCGCATTGGAGGTGACTCGTGCCGTGCGCGACGTCTGGCCTGCGCACAAGCTGCTGTTTTTCCGGGTCTCGGCGTTGGATGGAGGCGATGGCTGGAACCTCGACGATACCGTCGCACTCGCTTTGGCACTCAAGGCGCTCGGCGTGGACATCGTGGATTGCTCCTCCGGTGGATTGACCGGCTCGTCCACCGCAGCGGCGATCAAGCGCTACCCGGGCTTTCAGGTGCCGTACGCCGAGGCGGTTCGCAAGGCGGGTATGGCATCGATGGCCGTCGGCCTGATTCTCGATGGCCCGCAGGCCGAGGAGATTCTGCGCGACGGCAAGGCCGATCTCATCGCCATCGGGCGGCAGGCGCTGTACGACCCGCGCTGGCCGCTTCATGCTGCCGAGGCGCTCGGATGCGATCCGAACTTCGAGCTATGGCCCGACGAGTACGGATGGTGGCTCAACAAGCGGTCGCAGTCGCTGGTGCGTGGTTAGAAACGCAACGAAGGACTGCCGTAGGACAACCGACTTCGATCGGGTGATACCGCGACGACGAAGCCGCTTTCGATGTCAGCGGCCGTGGTGATCAGCCAGCGGCCGACTTCAGCGATCCGAAAGCGCAGCGGGACGTGGCGCGTAGCCTATTCGTCACGAATCTCCGGATCGACCAACCGTGCCAGCTGCAGCAACGATTCCTGCCAGCCGAGGTAGCACATCTCGGTCGGAATGACGTCCGGAATGCCCGCCTGTTCGATATCGAGTTCCGTGCCGCAGAGCACCTTGGTGAACCGAACCGTCACGGCCATCTCGCCCGGAAGATTCGGATCGTCGAACTTGTCCGTGTACCGGATGAGTTCGTTCGGCTTCAGTTCGACGTAGGTGCCACCGAACGAATGGCTGTTGCCGGTCGTGAAATTGGTAAACGACGCCCGGTGCGAGCCGCCCACGCGGGCATCCATGTGCTCGACCGTGCAGGTGAACCCGTAGGGCGGCAGCCACTTGCACATGGCGGCAGGATCGAGAAACGCGCGATAGACCCGCTCGGGCGGGGCTTTTAGGACGCGGTGTAGGCGAATGGTGCTCGGCATCGGAGGCTCCTTTCATCGGTGCTCGCTCCTGGTCGTGCGCGAAGCCCTGGAATCGACATTGCCCTTCGCACCATCGACCCTGCCCCGACTCTGAGTCGACCCCGGGGTCGACTCAGAGTCAGTGGAGAGTCAGTGGAAGGTGTCAGAACGGCAGTTCGGCGTCCGGCTTGGCGCCGAGGATCACGCGGCGAAAGTCTTCCTGGATGCGTTTGAGTGCAGCCTCGTCATCGGCTTCGAAGCGCAGCACGATCACGGGCGTCGTATTCGAGGAGCGGGCGAGACCGAAACCATCGGCGTATTCGACGCGCAGTCCGTCGATGCGAATGACATCGCGGGCGTCGGTGAATCGGGCACTGGCCTGGAGCTTGTCGATGAGCGCGTAATTTTCGCCTTCCTTCAGCTTGATCTGCAGTTCCGGCGTGCTCACCGCATCGGGCAATGCTTCGAGCACGGCACTGGGATCTGCGACGCGGCTCAGGATCTCGAGCAGACGTGCTCCCGCGTAGAGCCCGTCGTCGAAGCCGTACCAGCGCTCCTTGAAGAACACGTGGCCGCTCATTTCGCCGGCGAGCAACGCGCCCGTTTCGCGCATCTTCGATTTCACGAACGAGTGGCCTGTCTTCCACAGCAGCGGCTTGCCGCCGTGCTCCTCGATCCAGGGCGCGAGGTTGCGGGTGGACTTCA
>JBIKKL010000059.1:0-13553 GCA_044360365.1 Burkholderiales bacterium
TCCACTGCTCGGGCATCCAGATCGCGCCCGCTGCGGATTCGTCCTTCACTTTTCACCCTTCACCTTTAACAGGCCGTGCGGCAGCGCCAGCGGCCTACGGCGCAATCGTCACCCCCCCATCCGCCACGATCACCTGCCCCGTCACGAACGATCCGGCTTCCGAGGCCAGGAAGACGGCCACGCCGCCGATGTCCTTCGGCTGGCCGATGCGACGCAGCGGCGTCGATTCTTCGCGACGCGCGCGACGCTCTTCGTCTTCCCAGAGCGCACGGGCGAAGTCCGTCTTGATGAGTCCGGGGGCAATGGTGTTCACTCGGACATTCTTCGGGCCCCACTCGACCGCAAGCGCACGGGCAAGTCCCATCTCGGCCGCTTTCGATGTGCCGTACAGGCCCATCACATCGCTGCCGCGCAGCGCACCGATGCTCGAAATGATGATGACCGAGCCGCCGCCCTGAGCCGCGATGTGCGGGATCGCAAGGTTCGCGAGCCAGAACACGCTTTTCACGTTGGTCAGCATCACTTTGTCGAACGCGTCGTCCGGCACCTTGAGCAGCGGACCGAATACGGGATTCGACGCTGCGTTGCAGACGAGGGTATCGATGCGGCCCCACTTCGCGATCGTCGTGTCGACGAGGGCCTGAAGCTGCTCCTTGCTGCCCACGTTGCAGGGCACGGCAATCGCCTCCTGACCGCGGGCCTGAAATTCCTTGAGCACGGATTCGCAGGCATCGGCCTTGCGGCTGGAAATCACCACCTTCGCACCCGCGTTCGCCATCTCCTCGGCGATCGACTTGCCGATGCCCTTGGTCGATCCGGT
The DNA here is from genome assembly GCA_044360365.1 of Burkholderiales bacterium. Lineage (GTDB taxonomy): Bacteria > Pseudomonadota > Gammaproteobacteria > Burkholderiales > WYBJ01 > WYBJ01. The sequence goes on from JBIKKL010000059.1 coordinate 821, forward strand.
GACGACGACGACCTTGTCCTTCAAACTGAACATGCTGGTACCTCGCTCCTGTGTATGGGTGCTCGCTGCACGAATTCTACGTATGCGACATCAAGCGCCGCGCCGCACGAACGCCGGCGGATCGTACGCCGTGATCGGTGGCAATTCCCCTTCGAATCGCTCGACCTGCACGAGACAGGTATGGGCACTCGCCCCCTGCGTAAGCTTCGACGTGCCCTTGTCGAGCGTCAATACATTCGGATTGCCGTGCTTGTCGAGCGTGCCGATTTCGCCGGGCACGAGCGGATCGTACCAGGCGCCTGTCGACATCTGGACCACGCCGCGCTTGAGCCCAGCGTCCAGACGCACGCCGCCGAGACACTGACCGCGTTCGTTGAACACGCGCACGATATCGCCGGCGCCGAGCCCGCGGGCCGCGGCGTCGTCCGGATGCATGCCGATGGGCTCGCGTCCTTCGATCTTGTTCGCACGACTGACGATGCCATGATCGTACTGGCTGTGCAGCTTGGTCGAGGGTTGGCTCGAAATCAGGTGCAGCGGATAGCGTGTGGCGCCCTCGCCGAGCCACTCCGCCGGCGCGATCCAGACGGGATGCCCCGGGCAGTCGTTGTAGCCGAAGGACGCGATGCGCTCCGAGAAGATCTCGAGCCGGCCGGAGGGCGTCGAGAGACGACGCTTCTGCGGATCTTCGCGGAAGCCGGCAAGCATGATCTTGGGATGGGCTGGCTTGGGGACTTCGAAGAAACCGCGTACCCAGAAATCGTCGAATCCCGGCAACTCGATGTCGTAGCGATCGGCGCGCTCGCGGGACGCTTCGTACAGATAGCGCAGCCACTGCATCGTGTCGCGATTCTCGGTATAGGACCGATGCGAACCGAGGCGCTCGGAGATGCCCGCGAAGATCGCGTAGTCGTCGAGTGCCTCGCCGGGCGCCTGAGCGGCCTTCTTCATCGCGATCATGTAGCGGTCTCGACCGGCCGAGCCGATGTCTTCGCGTTCGAGCATCGTCGTCGCGGGCAACACGACATCCGCGTGCTTCGCCGCCGGCGTCCAGAACTGCTCGTGAAATATGATGGTGTCCGGCTTGCGCCAGGCCTGCAGCATCCGGTTCAAGTCCTGGTGATGATGGAACGGGTTGCCGCCGCACCAGTAGATCAGGTGGATGTCGGGATACGTGCGCGGCTGACCGTCGAAATCGTAGGTGCCGCCTGGATTGAGCAGCATGTCGGAGATGCGCGCCACCGGAATGGGAGTCTTCACGCCGTTCGTACCCTGCGGCAGCACCGGCCCCGAGAAGGACGACGCATCGGTGCCTTCCGCGTTCACCGAACCGTAGCCCAGGCCGAAGCCGCCCCCGGGCAGGCCGATCTGACCCAGCATCGCCGCCAGTGTGATCGTGAGCCAGAACGGCTGTTCGCCATGATCGCCCCGCTGCAGCGACCAGCTCACGGCAAGCAGCGTACGGTTCGCGGCCAGGCGACGTGCGAGTTGGACGATTGTCTCGGCAGGCACGTCGCATATCGACGCCGCCCAGCCGGGACTTTTCGGCTGCCCGTCGGTTTCGCCCATGACGTAGGGCAGAAAACGTTCGAAGCCGACGCAGTGGCTTTGCAGAAAGTTTCGATCGTGCAGATTCTCGGCAATCAGGGTGTGCGCGACTGCGAGCATGAAGGCCGTATCGCTGTTCGGTCGGATCGGAATCCACTCGACGGCGTCCGCCCCGTCGAAGTCGCTGCGGACGGGACTCACGCATACGAATTGCACGCCCGCGGCGGCGAGCTTCTTCAACGACGGCCGCACTTCATGCTGCGACGCGCCGCCCGAGTTGACTTGTGTGTTTCGCAGTGGAACGCCGCCAAACGCCACAAAGAGCTGCGTGTGCTTCTCCATCACCTCCCAGGAGGTGTGCTGCGAACGCAGAACATCCATGTCGCCCGCGATGTGCGGCAACAAGGTACGGGCCGCACCGAGGCTGTAGGTGCCTACGTGAGCGACATAGCCGCCCAGGCAGTTGAAGAAGCGATGCACCTGACTTTGCGCATGATGAAAGCGACCTGCGCTCGACCAACCATACGATCCCGCAAAGATCGAAGCATTGCCGAACGTAGACTTGACCCGATCGATCTCGGCGGCGACGATGTCCATCGCCTCGTTCCACGACACCTCCACGAACGGATCCGCGCCGCGGCGCTCGTTGGCCGTACCCGGCCCGCCTTCGAGGTAACTCTTGCGAACCGCCGGCTTCATCACGCGGGTAGGAGAGTGGAGCGCCCCCGGTATCGAATCGCCGATCGGCGACGGATCCGGATCGTGTTCGAACGGCTTGAGCCGCGCGACGCGCCCGCCTTCGACTTCCACTTCGTAGACCCCCCAATGGGTAGACGTAAGCAACGGTGCATTCATCGGGCTATCCCTTCTTCGTTTACCTGTTCGGCCGGGCGGCGTACGGCCTCGATCAATGCGTCTATGTTGCCTTCGGGCGTGTCGGTACGACAGGCGCCGCCGGTCGCGATCATCGCCCTCGCTTGACCGAGACGCTCGACCGCCGAAGCGGCTTCGTCGAAACAGGCCGATCGCGTACCTTCGACAAGGGACCCGCCGGCATCGATGCCGCCGGCGACGATGCCGGCAAAGCGTTTCGCGACCGACGACGGATTCGCGTCGCCCGATTGATCGCAACAGGTGAACAGCTGCACGGGATAGTCGACGAAAGCATCCAGCCATGCAGGGTGCGCATCGACTTCGAGCAGATTCCACCTCGGCGCGGCACCCGTCGCCTGCACGACTTGTACGTCGAAGCGTCGACCGAATCGCCGGTGCTCGTCATGGATGAACTGCGCCGACGCGGGGATGCACACGACCAGCCGAATGCCGCACGCCCCCGAATCGACCGCAGCGCGGACGAAGGCCACCGTCGATTCGGCGATCGCATGCAACCCGGCCTCGACGCTATCCGGCGCGAATCGCATGTGTTCGAACAGCTTGTCGCCGGCCAGGTGCCACGCCGTGGTCAAGGGGCTGGGAACGCTTTGGATCAGCGGTACCGTGCCGCCCAGGGCATCGGCCACTCGACGCAAGCCGGCGTTCAGGTCGATCAATACGTCCGCTGATCCCGATGCGGACCGTAGATCCTGCCACTGTCGGGGATCCTCGATGCAATGGCGATACGCACGCCTTCGGCCGTATGGATCGTTCCGGTATGCCGTCGGCGCCCCGAAGTGCTCGGCGACGCAGGTCTGCTGCGCCGTGAATACGGTCAGGTCGAAATCGAAGCGCCGCTGCCATGCCATGACGGCGCGTGCGAGGGCGAGCGGATCATGGTCGACCTCGGGCCAATGACGCCAAAGCGCGACCGGCAGGCAGTCCAGCGGCTCCGCGCGCAGCACGGCAGTGAGTCGATCCCAATGATTCATCGATGCGGTGCGGCTTTCAGTCCGCGGCACGAGAGCGCGAAGCACAAGCGCGCTCCCAGACCCGACTCATGGCAGCAACCGCCGCTTCGACCTGCGGGGCTCCGATGTGCCGGTGGGTCACGAACCGCAACTGCGACCGACCATAATCGCTCGTGGCGACCCCCTCGACTTCGAGCGCCTTGACCCACTGCTGTGCAGACCACCCGCTGCCGGAAATGTCGACCCGCACGATGTTGGTTTCGATGCTCTCGGCATTGACCAGCGTGCGATCGATCCCGATCAGGCCGGCCGCAAGGCGGCGTGCGTTATCGTGATCTTCGCTCAGTCGCTCGACCATCGTTTCCAGCGCCACGATGCCCGCGGCGGCCACGATGCCGGACTGGCGCATTGCGCCGCCCAGCATCCGCCGGAAATGCCTGGCCCGATCGATGAACGCCCTGGTGCCGCACAACAGCGACCCCACCGGCGCACTCAGGCCTTTCGAGACGCAGAAGCACACCGAATCGCCAAAGGCCGCGATCTTCGCCACATCCACATTCAAGGCGACGGCCGCGTTGAAGATCCGTGCACCATCGATGTGGACTTTCGCGCCGTTCGCGCGGGCGATGCGCTGTACCTCGGCCATGTGATCGAGCGGCAGGACAGCGCCGCCGGCGGTGTTGTGGGTCGTTTCCATGCAGACGAGGGCGGGGGCCAACTGCTTCGACGCAAGGCCCGATTCGAAGGCGAACTCGAGGGCCGTGGTGTCCATCGCACCGCGGTTGCCGGCGATGGGGCGATAGAAGAGCCCGCCGAGCAGCGACATGCCGGCGTTCTCGTAGCCGATGATGTGGGCGGTGCGTTCGAGGATCACTTCCGAGCCCCGGCTCGTATGCGTGAGAAGCGAACACAGATTCGTCATCGTGCCCGAGGGCATGAACAAGGCAGCTTCTTTCCCGAGCCTGGCCGCACCGAGTTGCTCGAGCTTGCGCACGGTGGGATCGCCTTCGCGGCCGTCGTCGCCCAGTTCCGCGGCACGCATCGCCTCTTGCATCGTTTCGGTCGGTCGCGTGACCGTGTCGCTCCTGAGATCGATCTGGGCCATGGGCACTCCTGCGGATCACCGTGTCGGGAAAGCCTGCAAGGATGCCCGAAGCAACGGCTCGGGTCGAGCGAATCGAGCGGTTCGGACGCCCCGAACGCATGCGACGCATACGCACTGACCCTGGCGCCGGCGTGTCTATAATCGTCCGCTCCAAACCCACACCCCGAGCGGCGACCCATCATGGCCAATGGCGGCACACCCACGACCTCGGCAGCAGCCGAACCTCTCGACGTCGCTCCGGCACAGAAAGACAGTCTGGGTTGGGTCGACAAGCGCTCCTACCCCAAGCGGCTGCGCAACATGCTGGCCCTGGACGATTTCGAGACCGAGGCGCGCAAGATCCTGCCACGCCCCATCTACGGATACGTAAGCGGCGGTGTCGAAACAAACGCTTCGTTGCGCGGCAATCGCGCGGTCTTCGACGAAGTTGCCTTTGTGCCGAAGATGCTGATCGACACCTCTCGCCGCAGCCTTCGCACGACGCTGTTCGGCCGTACGTACGACGCCCCCTTCGGCCTCGCCCCCATGGGCGGCACCTCGCTCGGTGCGTATCAGGGCGACATCGTGCTGGCACGGGTCGCAGCGGCCTGCAACATCCCGATGATCACGAGCGGCGCATCGCTCACGCCGCTGGAGAAGGTACGCGAGGCGGGAAGCACCTCGTGGTTCCAGGCCTATCTGCCCGGCGACGAAAACGACATACGCGAAATGGTCGAACGCGCTGCGCGTGGCGGCTTCGACACCCTCGTGGTCACGCTCGACGTGCAAGTCCCGTCGAACCGCGAGAACAACGTGCGCAACGGTTACAACGCACCGCTGCGCCCGACGCTGCGGCTTGCCTGGGATTGCGCCGTGCGACCGCGTTGGCTGTTCGGCATGTTCGTTCGCACCCTGCTGCTGCACGGCATGCCGCATTTCGAGAACATGGGGCCGCGTACGCCGCTCATTTCCTCGACCGGCGTGCGCGGACGCGGTCGCCGCGACACGCTCACCTGGCAGCACATCGAGTTCATCCGCAAGCTCTGGCGGGGACGTCTGGTACTGAAAGGCGTGCTCGATCCCGAGGACGCGCGGATCGCGAGCGGCAGCGGCATCGACGGCATCATCGTGTCGAACCACGGCGGGCGCCAGCTCGACGGCGCCGTGGCACCGCTGCGTGCGTTGCCGCGAGTGAAGGAAGCCGCCGGCGGGCTGACCGTCATGATGGACAGCGGCATCCGCCGCGGCACCGACGTGCTCAAGGCGATCGCGCTGGGCGCCGACTTCGTCTTCATCGGCCGTCCATTCCTCTATGCCGCCACCGTTGCGGGCGACGATGGCGTCGCGCATGCGATCAAGCTGCTGCGCGAAGAGATCGATCGCGACATGGCGCTGCTCGGCGTGGCGTCGTTGCGCGAGATGACCCGCGCGCGTCTGACGGAAGCACGGGGGGAAGGCCGCTGGTGGGATCCTGAAGCGTGAAAGATGAACGTCGCTGCTGACGCAGCAATCTGGTGAGGCGCTCAGCTTCGCGCTGCCGCGGCTCGCACTTTTCCCCTTTCCTACTTCCCGCAGTCTATCCTTCTGCCGTCACTGCGTAGCAATCGCCATGCTCCCCATCTTCGACACCCACTTCCACATCATCGATTTCCGGTTTCCCGTCGCGGAGAACCAGGGCTTCATGCCGCCGAGCTTTCCGGTCGAGGATTATCGTGAACGCACGGACGGATTGGGGATCGCCGCAGGCGTCGTCGTCAGCGGATCGTTCCAGAACTTCGACACCAACTTCATGCGCGATGCGCTCGCGAAGTTCGGCCCGACGTTCGTCGGCGTCATACAGATACCCGCCGATACGGCCGATGCGGACATACTGGCACTCGATGCAATCGGTGTCCGCGGCGTTCGCTTCAACATGGTTCGCGGCGGATCGGCCGGCATCGAGGATCTCGACCGCGTCGCACGGCGGGTCTACGAGCTCGCGCGCTGGCACGTCGAACTCTATGCCGACGCCAAGGATCTCGAACCCGTCGCGAAGGAAATCGCGCGCTTGCCTGCCGTCAGCATCGCGCATCTGGGCTTGTCGCCCGAAGGGCTGCCCACGCTCGTGCGACTCGCCGAGCGCGGCATGCGCGTGAAGGCTACGGGCTTCGGTCGTGCAACGCTGGATGTTCCAAGCGCGATTCGTGCCTTGGTGAAGGCCAATCCGGACGCCCTCATGTTCGGCAGCGACCTGCCCTCGCAGCGTGCCCGTCGTCCCTTCGATGCGAACGACATCGCGATCCTGCGTGACAACATCGATCCGGCGCTCGAACGCAAGGTTTTTTTTCAAAACGCGTTGTCGTTCTATCGTCCGATGAGAGTTCCGACCTTCTGAGGATAGAGGACCGAAGGGCGGGAAGAGGGAAAGGCAAGACGCGCGCACGGTGGCATTCCTCAACGAGCGGCTGCGCGAGCGGCCCCTTCCATTTTCCCCTTTCCCTGATTCGAGCGGCAACGCTCGAATCGTCACGCCATTCCGATCGGCTCCGCAAGAGGGTCGAGCACTTCCCCTGGGCGCGCCCGCATCATGTCGTGCAACTCTTTGCGCACGCTCGCGAACGCCGGGTCGTCGAATCGATTGACCATCTCTTCCGGATCGTTCACGAGATCGTACAACTCGCCCGCATCCGAACCGAGTTCGAAAGTGCACTTGTGCGTGCGAGTACGTACCGTACGCAGCTGCAACCCCACGCCGCAGCGGGAAGGGTGCACGTGCCACTCGCTATATGCCACGTCGCGGGACGTGCCCTGGTTCTCCAGCAACGGTCGCAGGCTGCGGCTCTGCAGCTGGCGCACAGGCGCCACACCGGCATACTCGTGAAACGTCGCGGCCAGGTCGAGCGTGGACATGGGATCGTCCACGATCTGCCCCGCCAGAACGCCGGGGCCGCGCACGACCATGCCGACGCGCAGCAGATCCTCGTAGGGAATGGGATGCTTGAGATACAAGCCGTGATTGCCGAGCAGTTCGCCGTGATCCGTCGTGTAGACGACGAGCGTATCGCCGGTGCCCCCGTTCGCATCGAGTGCTTCGAGAATGCGGCCGACGTTATGATCGATCTGCGAGATCATGCCGTAATAGTTCGCCGTCATGTGCGCGAGCTGCTCGTCGCTCTGATCCGGCATGCGCGAACCTTCCGCGCGGAACCTGAGCATCGTCGGATCCGCAAGCTGCGGCTTGCCTTCGAGCACGGCCTTGTGCCACCACGGACGTCGATCCAGATCCGTCGTTCGGTGCTTCGGCAGAACGATCGACTTCGGATCGTAAAGGCGGCTCCACGGTTCCGGACAATCGAACGCGTGATGTGGATCCGGAAACGATGCCCAAAGGCAGAACGGCCGCTCCGCCGGACGCTTGGTGAGAAACTCGATCGTACGATCGGCGATCCACGTGCTGTTGTGCCATGCAGCCGGCAAGGCCGAGTACCACGTCTGCGCCGCGCCGACACTTGGCCCGAGATCGGTCCGCCACAGTTCCAAGGCTTCGCCTTCACGCCCGCGCGAAAGCAACCAACGCTCGTAGTGGCCACAGGGTGGGTCCTCGATCGGCCGCGTTCGGTGCAGATGGCCTGTCACGCACAGTTCGACGTGCTGGAACCCCATGTATGGGCCGAACCACGCTGGCCCGTAGTGAGCCTGGCTCTTGTTGCATTCCGGGGAGCCCGTCGGCGCAAACGTCGACTTGGTCGAAAAGTGCGCCTTGCCGATGAATGCGGTGCGATAGCCCGATGCCGCAAGCACCCCTGCGAAGCCGCGCCCGCCCACGCCGGGATCGAGATCCACGCCGTTGTCCCATACGCCATGGGTCAGCGGCAACAAGCCGGTCAATATAGACGCACGTGACGGCTGGCACACCAGATTCGGCGTAATGCACGCCGCGAAACGCGTGCCTTCGCGTGCAAGCCGATCGATGTGGGGGGTCTTGACCGCAGGATTCTCGAACCCGAAACAATCGGCTCGCTGCTGGTCGGAAGTAATCAGTAATATGTTCGGCCGTGCGGTCATGGCGTACGCTCGCGAAAGACACATCGTGGTGCGGTGATCGCCCCCGACAGCGATGAATCATAACGGTTGCCCCGGTCGCCACAAAACCGAATCTTCAGTGCGTGGACGGCCGCCTCGGGACGTGGCACATTCGAGTCCACCGTCCGGCCATGAAGCATTCTTTGCGATGCCATCGACGCTCGAACATTGCGCCCGAAGCGCGCTTGCATGCGCGCTCGTCGATCCCAAGCTCGATGCAATCGGCACGATCGCTTACGGGCTGGCCGCCGGCGAAATTACGATCGAGCCCGATTTCCCGGTCGAAGTAGCCGCCGTTCCCGGTCGACCGGAGCGCCCTCCCCTCGTGCATCCGCGCGAACTCACGCGTCGAAGCGCTGCCGCCGGCGAAGGCCACACAGCGCTCATTCATGCAATGGCGCACATCGAGTTCAACGCCATCAATCTCGCGCTCGATGCCGTATGCCGCTTTCCCCGCCTGCCGATCGAGTACTACCGCGACTGGTTTTCGGTCGCCGTGGAGGAAGCCCTGCACTTTCGCATGCTGCGCGATCACTTGCGGTCGTTCGATCGCGACTACGGCGATTTTCCGGCGCACGACGGCTTGTGGCAGATGGCCGTCAAGACGGCGCACGATCCGCTTGCGCGCATGGCACTCGTCCCCCGGGTACTCGAAGCGCGCGGCCTCGACGCATCGCCCGGCATCATCCGACGCTTGCGTGAAAACGGCGACAGGCACGGGGCCGAGATCGTAGAGGTGATCCTGGCAGACGAAGTCGGTCACGTCGCCATCGGCACGCGCTGGTTCAATCACCTGTGCAACGAGCGAGCACTCGACCCGGAAACCACTTTCGTACGCCTGCTGCACGAGTTCGATGCGCCGCGGCCCGTCCTGCCCTTGAACGACAACGCGCGAAAGCAGGCGAACTTCACGCCGCGCGAGCTTGCGCACATGCATACGCTCGCGCAGAGTCGATCACCCCACCTGCGCAAGTGACGCCCGGCGCTTCGGGCTCAGTCCGGCCGAATCTGGGCAGCCTTGACGACCTTTGCATATTTCTCGACTTCACCCAGGAAGAAGCGGCCCGCATCAGCGGGAGCGCTTCCAACCGCGTCGGCACCTTCGCGCTTCATGTAGCTCGTAAGATCCTGGTGCTTCAGCGCCTTCGCCGTTTCTGCGTACAGCCGGTTGACGATCGTGGACGAAGTACCGGCGGGCACGAACACCATGAACCAGTTGTCGATATCGATCCCCGGCCAGATCGAATCGAGCGTCGGCAGATCCGGCAACGACGGCGCAGGCTGCTTCGTCGTGACCGCGAGACCACGCAGTTTGCCGGCGCGAATCTGAGGCTGTGCGCTTAGCGTGGAAGGGAAAGCCACTTCGACTTGCCCGCCCAGCAGCGCGGCCATTGCAGGCGCCACGCCCTTGTACGGGATGTGTGTGAAGCGGATACCGGCCACTTGCGCGAACATTACGCCGGCGAGATGACTCGTCGTCCCGGTGCCATTCGAGCCGTAGTTGAGACCGCCCTTGGTGCGCTGGGAGAGCGCAAGGAGTTCCTGCGGCGTGCGTACCGGGACCGACGGATGCACCGTGAGCACGACAGCCGAACGCCCGATCTGCGTGACCGGAATCAGATCCTTGCGCGCATCGAACGAGAGCTTCGCGTACAGCGATACGTTCACCGCTGTGGACGCGGTCGAAACGAGCACCGTATGTCCGTCGGGTGGACTCTTCACGACCAGTTCTGCGCCGATGTTGCCGCCGGCGCCGATCCGGTTGTCCACGGTGAATGGCTGCCCCATCGTCTCGTGAAAACGCTGCGCGAGCAACCGCGCCAGCACGTCCGTCCCGCCACCGGCTGCGAACGGGAGCACGATGCGCACCGGCCGTGTCGGGTACTCCTGGCCAATTGCATGGGGCGACGCGGCGCATAGCGCCATGCCGAAGGTCATCGCCGAAAAGCATGACCTTATGCGAGTCGCACGGCGGTTATCGGCAAAGCTCGAATTCATGGATTCTCCTCCGGTATCGATGGGTTGCTTCGTTCAGCTGCAGGCCGCGGTCTCGCCGCAATGCGATTCGACCAGAATGCGGGATCTCCGTGTAGCTGCTTCCGCCGAAAAACGTCGATGCGATTGTTAGCGCGGTTTTCATAATATAAGATCGCAGGGTCCCTACGAGGTACCGCGTCGTGCCCGCTACGCAGACGAAGTCTTCCATTCAGGTCATCGATCGGATGATGCATCTGATCGAGAGTCTGGTGCGCCACCCCAGCCCGGCGAATTTGAAGCAGCTCGCGCTGGAAACCGGACTGCACCCGTCCACCGCCCACCGCATCCTTGCGGTCATGGTGGAGAACCGACTGGTGGATCGCATCGAGCCGGGCACCTACCGTCTGGGCATCCACCTGCTCGAACTCGGCAATCTGGTGCGCATGCGTCTGAACGTCCGCCAGGAGGCCCTGCCCTTCATGCAGGCGCTGCACGACGACATCCGCGAAACCGTGAATCTGAGCGTGCGTCAGGGCGACGAAGTCGTCTACGTCGAACGCGTGAGCTCCAGCGGACAGATGATGCGGGTCGTACAGGCCGTAGGTACCCGTGCACCGCTGCATGCAACGTCGGTAGGCAAGGTCTTCCTCGCCGACGACGGCATCGAAGCCGCACAGGCGTACGCGCAACGCGTCGGGCTCCCGCGCCTGACGGAGCACACGCTGGCGGATCCGGACCTGCTCGGCGACGAACTCGAGAGAGTCCGCGGCGCAGGCTATGCGATCGATCGGGAAGAAGCGGAAAAGGGCGTTTCCTGCATCGCCGCCGGCATTCGCGACGACGAAGGCCATCTGGTCGCGGGCCTGTCCGTGTCCGCACCCTCCGACCGGCTCGACGAAGCCTGGGCCTCCAGGATCCGCAACGCCGCCGAGCACGTATCGCGTGCGATGGGATATCGGCCCCGCGCCTGAGGCCGGGTCGAAAGCCAACATGAGTGGCCCGCTCGACGGCATTCGCGTCCTCGACCTCACCGCAGTCGTCATGGGGCCCTACGCAACCCAGCTGCTGGCTGACCTGGGCGCCGACGTCGTCAAGGTCGAGCCGCCCGAAGGCGACAATACGCGCTGGCTCTCCCCGATGCGGCACGCCGGCATGGGCGCGATGTTCCTTCACATGAATCGGAACAAGCGCTCGATCGTCCTCGATCTCAAGAACCCACAGGGACGCGAAGCGCTGCTTCGTCTGGCCCGCCAGGCCGACGTCCTGGTCTTCAATACGCGCCCGCAAGCGATGAAGCGCTTGCGGCTTGCGTATGAAGACGTCAAGGCGGTCAATCCGCGCATCGTCTACGTTGCCGCCGTCGGATACGATCAAACCGGCCCGTACGCCGCACGTCCTGCCTACGACGATCTGATCCAGGGCGCCGTCGGCCTGCCATGGCTCATGGTTCGCACCGGCGCAGCGGCTCCCCGCTACGTCCCCGCCACGTTGTGCGATCGTATCGTCGGCCAGGCAACGGCGAACGCCGTGCTCGCCGCACTCGTCCATCGCGGAAGGACGGGCGTCGGCCAAGCCGTCGACGTGCCGATGTTCGAGACGATGGCGCAGTTCATCCTGGGGGATCACTTCGGCGGCCGCACCTTCGAACCGCCGATCGGCGAACCGGGCTACCCGCGCCTGCTAGCGAAGTTTCGAGCCCCCTATCAAACCAGGGACGGCTATATCTGCGCTCTCGTCTACAACGACAAGCAGTGGAAGAGCTTCTTCGAGCGCATCGGCAAGCCTGAAGTCTTCACGACCGACCCCCGCTTCGCCACCCACGTCGAACGCGCAAAGCACATCGATGCAATCTACGCCTTCGTCGCCGAGGTGATGCTCACGCGCACCACAGCCGAATGGGAACGGCTGCTGACCGAAGGCGACATTCCCTGGATGAACATGCACTCGCTGGATGAACTGATCGACGACGAGCATCTCGCGGCGACTGGTTTTTTCAAGACAGTCGAGCACCCAAGCGAAGGTCCGATCCAAACGCCGGGTGTTCCCACACGCTGGTCCGCCTCGCCGCCCGAATATCGGCATCACGCACCGCGCCTCGGCGAACACAGCCGCGAGCTGCTGCGCGAAGTCGGGTATTCCGACGACGACATCGCACAACTCATTGCGGCCGGCGCAACCAAGACGGCCGCCTGAGCCGTTCAACGGCGCCTTCCAGGAC
>JBIKKL010000523.1:0-3831 GCA_044360365.1 Burkholderiales bacterium
TGTCCTCGATCGAACGCGCAAAAAGCCCCAGGGTGTCGAACGACCCGGCGGCTTCCTTGACCCCTGCAGACCGCAGTTCGCCGTAGGTGGGTCTATAGCCATAGACGCCGCAGTAAGACGCGGGCTTGACCGTCGAACTTGTTCCCTGCGTACCGATCGACAGGGGCACCATGCGATCCGCTACCGAGGCGGCGGATCCACTGGACGACCCGCCGGGCGTGCGGGTGAGATCAAGCGGGTTGCGGGTACGTGACGGATGCCGATTCGCGAACTCGACCGTGACAGCCTTGCCGAGCAACACCGCACCCGCTTTGCGGGACAGCGCCACGCAGGCGGCATCGGCACGGGGACGAAACCCGGCGTAGATCGGGGACCCGTACTCCGTCGGCATGTCGGACGTATCAATCACGTCCTTCACGTTGAACGGCACGCCCAGGAGGGGGCCATCGCCCGCACTTGCGTCCAGCGCGCGCGCGTGCGCGAGGGCCTGATCGGCGTCGACGTACTGCCATGCTTGGACTTCAGATTCACGCTCGGCGATTCGATCCAGGCACGCGCGCGTGACGGCCTCGCAAGTCGTTTGCCCCGAACGTATGGCCTGAACGATCTCGTGAGCGCCGAGTTGGGTGAGTCGGTTCGCGGTGATGCTCATTGCAGCTTCAGATTCGTCTGGCGCATGAGTTTCTGCCACCGTTCGATCTCATCGACGATGACCTCGGTCATCTGCGCTGGGGTCGTCGGGGCTGCCTCCGAGCCATCGGTTCGCAGACGGGTCTGAATGTCGGGAAGGGCGAGCACCCGCGCCACTTCCTGAGTCAGTCTTGCAATGATTGGCTGTGGCGTGCCCGCCGGTGCCACCAGGCCATACCACCCGGTGAGATCGAAGTTCGCTACACCGGCTTCCGCGATCGTCGGCAAATCGGGGAGCGCTTTCGCGCGCTTTGCACTTGTGACCGCGAGCAACTTGACCTTGCCCGATTTGGCGGCCGTGCCTGCTGAAACCGCGCTGCCAAAAAGGAGCTGCACCCGGCCACTCATGAGATCGACGATCGCAGGACCAATGCCTTTGTACGCGACGTGTGCCATGTCGACGCCGGCCATCTGCTTGAAGAGTTCCATGCCTAGATGGGCCGAGGATCCGTATCCGGATGAGCCGTAGTTGAGCGCGCCGGGCTTCGACTTGGCGTAACTGATCAGTTCCTTCACGCTGTTGACCGGTAGGGACTGAGGAACGAGCAACGCATAGGGCTGCATCGCAAGGAGCGAAATGGGAGCAAAGGACTTCCTGATATCAAGGCCGCCTTTGCTCACGAGCGCAGCGCTGACGACCGAGCTCCCGGAAATCACCATGAGCGTATATCCGTCGGCGGGTGCGCGCGCCGTCATCTCCATGGCGATGACACCATTTGCCCCGGGCCGGTTGTCGATGACGATCGACTGTCCGAGACTTTCGCTCAGCCGATGCCCGACCATTCGACCGAGCGTGTCGCTACCGCCCCCGGGTGCGAACCCCACGATCAAACGCACGGGCTTTGTCGGGTAGGCGTTCGAAGCAAGGGGAATCGCGCAAACGGCGGCCATGATGCAGGACGCCGTCGTCAGGATGGCGCGCCGACATGTCCTCACGGTGGAGCGGTTGTCCGCATGTCCAAGGGACGGCGGCTTCGTCGCTGTGGCATGCCGTGCGGATGAGCCGGTGTGGTCATGGTCGTTGGTGTGCAATCTGGCTGGCTTCATTGACGTGCCCATAAGTCGAGTCCGCAGGTAAATTGAAGAATCAGAAAGTCAGTTAGGTGATCGGCAATTGGTCGTCGCGCGGGCGAACCACGTCGCCACCATCCCCGAAGGCGATCGACACGCACGCCTGCACCGCGATGGCCTATCGACGCGAGATCCAAGTGTGCATCGCGTGAAGTCCACATGCCGTCGAGTATACCGGCAGATTCGTGACTCGCCGCTCGCGAGTTGCGATTCATCCCGGACGACCCACATTGGCTTCACTCACGCTCGGCGTTGCGGTGACGCCTCGATATCCAACGTCGTGCGGAGTTCGTCCCTCGATTCACGGGAACCCGCGCTGAATACGCAAGGCCGTCTTGTGCAGAAGTTCACTGAGTTCCGGCCAACGTGACTCCGGCAGGCGCTTTCGGTCGGCCGAGATGCTGATGGCGGCCACGCATTGGCCTTCGTCGTGGCGCAGTGCGAATCCTAGGGCCCGCGCGCCTGAACGCACTCCGTCGTGTATGGCGAAGCCCCGTGCTTGAGTCTCTCTGACCAGGCGCTTCAGCCGCATGGCGGTAAATTGTTCGAACTCATTGATTGCTCGATACGCATTCTTGGAGGGGGGGAGATGGAACGGACCACAACGACGCTTCGGCGTCTGCTTGCACGCCCGAAGCTTCTGCTTGCGCCTGGCGTAGCCGATTCGATGAACGCGCGCATCGTGTGCAAGGAGGGCTTCGAAGCCCTCTACATGACAGGGGGCGGCACCGCAGCGACGCGTCTTGGGTTGACAGATGTCGGTCTGTTGACCATGCCGGAAATGGTCGACAACGCGCAGCGCATTGCAGAGGCGGCCGAAGACATTCCCTTGATCGCCGATGCTGACAACGGCTACGGCGGGGGCGTCAATGTGCGCCGAACGATCCGTGCATACGAACGCGCCGGGGTCGCGGCGGTCCACCTCGAGGATCAACAGTGGCCGAAGCGGTGCGGTCATATGGCGGGCAGAAGCTTGGTGCCCACCGAGGAGATGATTGCCAAGATCAAGGCTGCCGTCGATTCGCGCCATGATGCCGACTTCGTGGTGATCGCACGCACCGACGCCTACTCGGTCGAGGGCTACGACGCGGCCCTCGAGCGTGCGGCTCGATACATCGAGGCGGGAGCCGACATGATCTTCGTGGGGGAATTTAGAACGATCGAACTGAACCGTTAGTGGTCCGTTCGTTATCGGGCCAGGACGCCATTGTTTTTGGGCTGGGGTCACAAATGCGGAAACCGTAAATATGTCAATATGGGCGAATGAAAACGACTCTTGAGCTACCCGACCCGATTTTCCGTAAAGCGAAGGCCACCGCTGCTGAGCGGGGGCAATCCCTTAAGGATTTCGTGACAGAGGCACTTCGCGATAAGCTAGATCGGAATGCTGACATGCAAGCTGCGGCCGAACCGCGGTGGATGCAGGGATTCGGCAAGCTCAAACGACTGCATAAGGAAACGGTACGGATACAGTCGGTAGTCGATGCAGAATTCGAGGTCATTGAGCCCGAGGAAAGGCTTTGATTCTCGATACCAATGCGTTGTCTGTTTTTGTTGACGGTGACGGTGACGTCGGAAGCGTTTTGGGGCGATAGTCTAGAGTTCTTATCCCGGTAATCGTTCTTGGTGAATTTCGCTATGGCATCGCCGGTTCGCGACATAGGCGAGCCTATGAGCAGTAACTCGATGAACACCTGAGCGATTTCGATCTCTTGTCGATTACCCCGGACACCACGTTTCCATATGCAAAGTTGCGCACCGACCTGAAACGGCGGGGGCGGCCAATACCTGCAAACGACGCGTGGATTGCCGCGTTGGCGATACAGCACAATATGCCGATACTCAGTCGTGATGAGCATTTCGATGCAGTTGCGGACGTTAGCCGTATCGGCTGGTAAATTGTCCAGGGGCCGAATGCGGTATCCCGGGAGAGTAGGCCGGCGGAATCGCACCGCCGGCCTCTCGCAGAACCGGACATGAGCCTCTCGACTCATCCGGCTCCCATCAGGTAAACACGCCTGTCAAAACGGCCTGCCGGTCGCACCTATAACCATCCTCCTGTTGCCAGTT
>JBIKKL010000060.1:0-13517 GCA_044360365.1 Burkholderiales bacterium
AAGATCGCGCTGCACGCCTACGTGCTGATGACGAATCACGTGCATCTCCTGATGACGCCAGTTGCTGAAGACGATTTCCCGCGTGCGATGATTTCGGTGGGAAGCCGCTACGTGCGGCACGTCAATCGAAAGTACGGTCGAGTAGGCACGCTTTGGGATGGCCGCTTTCGGTCGTCGCTCGTGCAGACGGAGCGATATCTGTTTGCCTGTCAGCGCTACATCGAACTCAATCCTCTGCGTGCCGGGATGGTCACGAACCCGGCCGACTACCGATGGAGCAGCTTTCGAAGCCACGCATTCGGTACAAGGAACGAGCTCCTGACGTACAGTCTCGCCTATCTCGCCTTGGCCGATACCCCGGAAGCACGCCAGACGAGTTATAGACGGGCTTGCGAATTTGGTCTCGGGAGCGACTTGCTGGCGCGTATTCGCTGGGCAGGCGACTACAATCGCCCGTTGGGGAACGACGCATTCGTCAGGTCGCTCGACGAAGCGAGCGGTCCTAAGCCACCTGGGCGACCGGTCGGCCGACCGCGCCGGGCGTAGTCCAAAATTCGAAATTCGGTGCCAGGCACGTGCCTGGCACCGAATTTCGATGGAGCAATCGATGAATCCGTACGCACCGCCTACGTTTCTCGACGTCCTCGAAGCGCACCGGCGCATCGCGCCGCATCTGCGCCCCACGCCGATTCACGGCTATCCCGCGCTCGACGAACTCATCGGTACGCAGGTCCATGTCAAGCATGAGAACCACCATGCCGTCGGCGCCTTCAAGGTACGGGGTGGCGTCAACCTCGTCGCGCAGATGAGCGAGGCGGAGCGCAAGCGCGGATTGATCAGCGCATCGACCGGCAATCACGGACTATCCATCGCCTATGCCGGACGGCTCTTCGGTGCCGCGGTGCGCATCGTGGTGCCCGAAGGGGCGAACCCGGGCAAGGTCGCGGCCATGCGCGGGTTGGGTGCGGAAGTGATCTTTCATGGCGATAAATTCGAAGCCTCCGTCAGTCATTGCGAAGCACTCGCGCAGCAACACGGTTACCGGTACGTGCACTCTGCAAACGAACCGCGACTCATCGCAGGCGTCGCAACGCACACCCTCGAAGTCCTACTCGAACAACCCGGCATCGACACGATCATCGTCCCGCTCGGCATGGGGAGCGGTGCAGCCGGCGCTTGCATCGCCGCGCACGGCATCGACCCGAGCATACGTGTGATTGCGGTCCAGTCGGAAGCCTCGCCTGCCGGCTACCGGTCGTGGCAGCAGCGTGCGCTCGTCACCGCACCGAATGCGACGTTTGCCGAAGGCGTTGCGACCGGCAGCGCAGCCGAACTCACTCAATCCATCCTCCGCGAGCATCTGCACGACTTCGTGCTTGTCAGCGACGACGAGATTCGACAAGCGATGGTCTGGATGATCGAGCGCGCCCACACATTGGCCGAAGGCGCCGGTGCGACGCCTCTCGCAGCCGCGAACCGCATTCGAGAATCGCTGAGGGGACGCAAGGTTGCGCTCATCTGCTCGGGTGGCAACACATCGCTGGATCATCTGCGTCAGGCGCTTGCGGCCTCCTGATCTGCAGCCCGTTGCCATAAGTGCTGGCATGGTTTTCTCTTGAATGGAGGCCATGTGCCCACCGAACCGTTCTCCATGCGCGAACTGTCCTCCCCGCTTCACCCCCGCGCCTATAATGATTTTCCCGGCGCAATGTGGAGTGCATGACCGATGAGTTCGCGTGCGGTGCCCGAATACCTGCAGTCGACCGCACGGTTTATGTGCGATACCCGACTGGACGATCTGACTGCGCAGGCAAAGGATCGCGCGCGCTGGATCATCATGGATTGTCTGCCTGTCGTGGCGGCGGGCATGCAGCAAGCCGAAATGCAGACCTATGCCGCCAAGCACCTTGAAGGTGCCGCGTCGGGCACGGCCTGGGTCATCGGCACCAGGCGACGCGCCGGTGCACTCGATGCGGCGTTGCTCAACGGCACGGCAGGCACGTGGCTCGAACTCGACGAGGGCAATCTGTTCGCCAAGGGACACCCGGGTATCCAGGTCGTGCCGGCTGCCGTTGCGCTCGCGCAGGAGATCGGCGCATCCGGCGCAGACCTGCTGCTCGCCGTTGCATTGGGCTACGAGGTCTCCGCGCGGATCAGTCGTGCGGCCAACGTGAAACTCTCCATTCATCCGCACGGAACTTACGGCGTCATCGGTGCCGCGCTCGCTGCAGCGAAGCTCAAGGGATTCGACGCCGCGCAGATGGCGGAGTTGCTCAATGTCTCGGCAACGATGGGCATGGCGACGAGCCGCCAGACACTCCTTGACGGTGCCACCGTGCGCAACATCTTCACGGGCCATTCCGGTTTCATGGGCCTGACCGCCGTGCGATTGGTCGAGTGCGGCTTCACCGGAGAGATCGACGGCGTAGGCAACGTATACAGCCGCGTGTTGTCGGATGTCTTCGATCCGCAGCGGATGATCGCCGACATGGGCACGGAGTGGCTCATCGCGAAGAACTACTTCAAGCTGCATCCCACGGGACGCTACGTGCACTCGGCAATTGATGCGTTGGAAGATCTGCTCTCCAGAGTGCCCGGCACTCGTCTGGACATCGCCCGCATACGCACGATCCGGGTTCGTGCCTACATGCTCGCCGCGATGTTGGCGGAGAAGCATGTCGTGTCGAGCTTCGGCGCACGCTTCTCCGTGCCGTTCGCGCTGGCGAGCATTCTCTACCACGGTCGATCCGGACTGCAGAGCTTCGACGATGCGGCTGTGGCGAATCCGCACATCCAGGCGCTGGCCGCGAAAGTCGACATCGCCGAGGACAAGGCATACACCGCGCGCTTTCCGGAGGAGCAGGTGTGCGATCTCGCGATCGAGCTCGACGACGGCACCTTGATGGAAGGGCGGTGCATCGTGACCAAAGGCGAGCCCGCGAAGCCACATAGCGAGGACGAGCTCAAGGGCAAGTTCTTCGATCTCGGTGCACCGATATGGGGAGACGACACGACCGACCGGCTGTATGTCGGGTTAGGCAATATGCAAGACATCCCGGACTTCGCTGCCTTCTCCCGCGCGCTTTCACTTTAGACGACGAGGCCCATAGTGCTCAAGACCCACGGCCGATACGACTACTCGCCCATTGCACGGCGTGCCGCTTACGAATGGCCGAACGGCACTCGACTTGCAGTGCACTTTTCGCTGAACGTCGAGCACTTCGAGTTTGGTGAGGGCATGGGCAACGACTACGCGGCGCCGCATCCGCAGCCCAATACCCGCAGCTTCGCGTGGCGCGATTTCGGCAATCGCGTCGGCGCATGGCGTCTCATCGAGTTGGCGGATCGCTACGAACTGCCTTATGCCGTCCTGACGAACACGGCCCTGTACGACTATTGCCCGGAATTGATGGCGGCCTTTCGCGCACGAGGCGACGAAATCGTGGGTCATGGTCGAACCAACGCCGAGCGCCAGGTCGACATGTCGCTCGAGGAGGAGCGCGCCTGCATCGCCGAGGCGACTGCCGCCATGGAGAAGCACGAAGGCGTGAAGCCGATGGGCTGGCTCGCGCCCTACATATCGCAGACCTGCGATTCGCTTGAGCTGCTGAAGTTAGCCGGCTATCGCTACATGATGGATTGGCCGCTCGACGATCAGCCGGTCTGGTTTCGCACAAAGCATGGTCCGATCCTGTCGGTGCCCTATGCACACGACCTGAACGATTCGCTCGAGTGCGTGACGCGCCGCACGCCCGCACAGGATTTCTGCGACAACCTGATCGACCAGTTCGATGCCCTGCTCGAAGAATCCGTGCGTCGGCCCCTGGTCATGCCGATCGTGCTGCACAGCTTCGTGCTCGGCCAGGCCTATCGCTCGCGTCAGTTCGGTCGGGTCGTGGAACACATTCTGCGTCATCGCGACCGAATCTGGATTTCCCGGCCTGGAGACATATGCCGGCACATCGAATCGCTGCCGAAAGGCATCGTTCCGGGGAGCTGATGCATGATGCAAGCCCCCCATCCGTCCGCGTCCGCGCGGCCCTACTTTCAAGGAAGCGCATGATCGAGATGAACCCAGCTGCCGTCGTTAGCGATGCAGTTCACGCAGTCAAACGAACGCTCGCCGTCGTGACCGCATGCGCGCTCGGGTCGGCGCTTGCGCCCGCGGCACTTGCCGCCGATGCCCAGGCCTACCCCGCGAAGCCCATTCGCGTCATCGTCGGTTTCGCACCCGGCGGATCGGCGGATTTCACCGCGCGCACGATCGGACACGCCCTCACGGAATCACTGGGCCAGCAGGTCGTCGTCGACAATCGGGCAGGGGCTTCAGGCATCATCGGTCTGGATCTCGCCGCACGAGCGAACCCCGATGGCTACACGCTCGTGGAAGCCACGATGACCACACATGGCATCGGGCCCAATGTCTACAAGAAGCTTCCCTATGATCCGATCAAGAGCTTCGAGCCGATCATTCTCATGGTCAGCGTGCCGCTGGTCATGTTCGCCCACAACAGCGTGCCTGGTGCAGCGCTGAAGGACGTCGTCGCGGCGGTCAAGGCCAACCCTGGCAAGTATCGGTATGCAAGTGCGGGCAACGGCAGTCCGCCGCATCTCGTGGCAGAGCTGTTCAAACTCAATGCCGGTGTCGACCTCGTCCATGTTCCCTACAAGGGAACCGGTGCCGCCGTGCCGGATGTCGTCGCCGGGCAGGTGCAGTTCATGATCGACGGGCCGCCGCCCTTTATCGGACACGTGAAGTCGGGACGGCTGCGTGCACTCGCCGCTGCGCATGCGAAGCGGCTGGAACAGTTGCCGAATGTTCCGACGTTCGCCGAACAGGGCTACGCCGGCATGGAGGCCGGATTGTGGTACGGCATGCTTGCGCCGAAAGGGACGCCGCGCAGCGTCATCGTCAAGCTCAACACTGCCATCAATCAGGCGCTGAAGCAGAACGACGTGCGGGATCGCTTCACGGCTTCGTCGATCGGCGTCATCGGCGGCTCGCCCGAAGAGTTCGGTGCGTATATCGCCGCGGAGATCAAACGCTGGGGCGAGGTGGCGCGAGCCGCGAACGTTCGCCTCGACTGAGGTCGACGATCAGCGGGGCCGCTGGCAGGCGGTTGACTGCGTCCGGGGCAGGAGGAGTGGCGGTTGGTGCCAACCAAGGATTCAGATCGCGGGCCCCAGGGTACAAGTCGCGCCGCCGTAGCGCGTTCGCTGTCGCGGCTTCGTGATCTCCGAGCCGAAACGGGCGGTGGCTTTGTCGCCGCTTGTACTGCTGCGCCGATCGCGATCGGTATCGGCATGTTCGCGTTTGTCGGGCTAGGCGATGAATTCTTCGGCCACGGTGTGCTGGCGGGCTTCATCGCAGCCATCGGCGGCGCGTTCGTCGGTATCGTCCTCGGTGCGCGCAACCATGTCGTCTACCTGCCGCGTGTCCTGACGACGTTCTTCATCGGTACGTTGATTCTGCAGCACGTGGTGAATGCCGATGCGGTCCTCATCCGGGAAGGCGGCGCTGCTGCTGTCCTCGCGATCGTCTTTTCGATCGTCTTTCTGGCGGGCCTCATTCAGATCGCGTTCGGGGCGCTGCGCATAGGCAGTCTGATTCGGTTTACGCCGCAACCTGTGATCGCGGGGTTCCAGAACTGCGCCGCATTGTTGCTCGTGCTTGCCCAGGCCGGACAAGCCCTCGGCTTCGACGTGCACGTACCACTCGCCAAGACGCTGAATCACTTGCATGAGGCGAAGCCGCTCAGCATCGTCGTGGCCGTCGTCGCGGGCTTAGCCGCGTGGCACGCAGGCCGGTGGGTTCGGGCGATGCCGCCGTTGCTGTTCGGTCTCATCGTAGGTTCGGTCGTCTACTACGCTCTCATCGGTGTCAGCGATGCCACGCGGGTCGGACCAGTGATCGGAGCCTTGCCTTCCATCGACACCGTTTGGGACGTCACGGGCCGGGCGGTCGACCTGTTTCAGGATCCGCGCATCGTCGATCTTCTGCCCGTTGTGCTGAGCGGCGCGATATCCATTGCAATCATCGCCTCGGTGGATGCGTTGCTCTGCGCACGAATGCTCGAGGGAGAGGGCATGCCGCGTATCCATGCGGACCGCGAGTTGATGCGACTGGGCGCAACCAACATGGTATGCGCATGCGCAGGCGGTATCGCCACGGGCCCCGATCTCGGCGCCAGCCGGGTGAATCGCTCGTTTGGCGGTCGGACATTCGTCTCGGTGCTGGCGTACGGCATCTCGATGCTCGCTCTCGCGGTGGTTACTGCATCATTCATCCCGTATATCCCGAGATCGGCACTTGCCGGCGTCATCGTCGTGATCGGCCTGCAGCACTTCGATCGATGGAGTCTGAGTCTGACGCGGCAGTTGTTCAGCCGTGAACGCACTCTTTCGACGCGCGTGGCGCTCGACCTCTCCGTGGTGCTGCTCGTTGCCACGATCGCGATTCTGCTGGATCTCCTGACCGCCGTGGCACTCGGCATATTCCTGTCCGTCGCGTTCTTCCTGGCCCGAATGAGTCGATCCGTCGTTCGCCGGATGTATCGGGCCAATGCGGCAAGGTCCCGCCGCGCGCGCGATCCCGGGCTCATGCAGTTTCTCGCGACTCGCGGCAGCACGATCCTCGTCGTCGAACTCGACGGGGCGGTCTTTTTCGGCACGGCGGAGACACTGGCGGACGCCGTCGAGAGCGAGCTTGCTCGGGAGACCCGCTATGTTCTGCTCGATTTTCGCCGCATCAACGAGGTCGATTCCACCGGGGCCGAAGTCGTGCGCGCGCTCAGTGTCCATCTCGCCGAACGCCAGACAGAGCTCTGCGTCTGCGGCATCGTGCCCAACAGCCCCTTTCATCGCGTGCTGGTCGATAGCGGCATCGTCGGTGATCGCGGGATCGCAAGGTCGTTCGTCGACGTCGATCGCGCGATCGAGAGCGCCGAGCAGGCATTGATCGATAAGGAATGCGATGTCCGCGATCATGAGGGAACGTTTCCCCTCGGGGCGATTGCGCTGCTCAAGCGCATGGATCGAAGCGAACTTGCACTTGTGCGTGGGCTCCTGGCGCGCCGCAGTTACACGGCGCACCAGGTCGTCTTCGACCAGGGCGATGCGGGCGCGTCGTTGTTCATCGTCGTCGCGGGAATCGCAAGTGCCCGCATGATTGACAACGGCCGCGAACGTCGTCTGATGACGTTCGGCCCCGGGGGCGTCTTCGGAGAAATGGGCTTCCTGGATCTTGCTCCGCGATCGGCGACGGTCGTCGCCGATGAATCTCTGCAGTGCCTTGTGCTCGACCGTCACGCATTCGACGAGGTCGCACGCGAACATCCGACCGTAGCCATCAAGATCCTGGCGGCACTCGGTCGAGAACTCTCTGCTCGATTGCGCCTCGTCAATCGCGCCATCGTGCAGATCGATTCATGAACAACGAGCCGCGCGGACAGCACTTCGGACTGGGGCTGCCGGACCAGGCGCCCGAGCCGCATCGTGGTACGCAGCCGCTGCGCGCCGAAGGCCGGCTTGCGTTCGTCCGTGCCGAAGTCACGGGGGGCATCGTCGCCGGGATGATCAGTGTCCCTGCGAGTATGGGCTACGCGATTCTCGCGTTCGCCCCGCTCGGGCCCGCCCTGTTGCCGGACGCAGTACGAGCCGGTCTGCTTGCCATCGTGGTGGGCTGCGCGGTCGCATTGCTTTCGGGTGGGCGCACGACGTTCGCCTATGCGCCGCGCAGCGTCGTTGCATTTCTCATCAGCGCCATTCTGTTGCAGAGCTCGGGGGAAGCCACGGCCTGGGCGGAGGCCTCCGGCGGCGTGCGCGGCATGTTCCTGCTGATGCTGATCATCACGGTGCTGGCCGGGATTTTCCAGGCGCTCTTCGGTGTGCTGCGTATCGGTCGTCTGGTCAAGTACATACCGGCACCGGCCATCGCAGGCTTTCAGAATGCGGCAGCGGCGCTCATCCTCGGGGCGCAGATCAGTTCGTTGCTTGGCTTTCCGGAGCCGTTGCCCATCGGCGCGATCGTGTCGCGATTCGACGAGGTCGAATTGCTGACTATGCTCGTAGGGCTGACGACCTGCATCGTTTCGCTCAAGGGCGCGCGGCTCGTGCGGGGTTTGCCGCCGACGCTCCTTGGGATCGCAACCGGGACGCTCCTTTACTATGGTTTCGTGATGATCGGATTGAAGGACCATCTGGGCCCCGTGATCGGCAAAATCCCCACGGGGCTTCCCGATCTGGACATTGCGGGGGAGATGGCACGCATCGTCTTCGGGCCGGCGATCGAGCCCCTGCTTCCAACCATCATCGGGGGCGCGCTCAGCATCGCAGTGGTCGCCTCGCTCGATGCGATGCTGTGCGCGCGGATCATTGCGGCCGATGCCCGAAGGCGCCTCGATGGCAACCGGGATCTGATCCGTCTCGGCGCGGGCAATGCAGTGTCCCCGCTGATCGGCGGAATGGCGCTTGGCATCAACCTCGCAGCGAGTTTCGCGGCTCAACGCGCCGGCGCGAAGACTTCATGGTCGGTGGCTGTGCACGGCATGTTCGTCGTTGCCTGCATGGCCTTGCTTCCGCCGATCATCGAGATCATGCCTCGAGCCGTCATTGCCGGGATGCTCAGCGCCGTGGCGATCCAGCTTTTCGATCGTTGGACGCTGCGATTGATCGGTACATTGCTCAGGGGCGAAGCGGCACATCGGCCACGCATGCTCGTCGATCTGGGGATCGTCGTGCTCGTCGCTGTCATCGCCATCGCGGTGGACTTGATTCTGGCGGTCTTCCTCGGGGTGAGCGTGGCGGTCGTCTTCTTTCTGCTGCGCATGAGCCGTTCCGTCGTTCGGCGTTCGTATCGTGGCGATCAAGTGCGATCGCGGACCACGCGCGATGCCGCTTCGTCATCGCTGCTGGCGTATCGCGGCACCGAGATCCTCGTGCTGGAATTGGAAGGCGCGCTCTTCTTTGGTACCGCCGAGCGTCTGGCTGAAGCAATCGAGCGGCAATGCGGAAGCGATACGCAGTTTCTCATTCTCGATCTGAAGCGCGTGCAGGACGTTGATTCGACCGGTGCGCGGGTCTTGCTGCAGGTTTGTGACCGCTTTTCACGCGATGCTCGGTTCGTACTTCTCGCCGGGGTGCCCGCCGGATCCGCGCTCGGCGTGATGCTTGGCGAACAAGGCGTGCTGGGGGCAGTATCGGCGGATCGACAGTTTCCCGACGCCGACCGCGCGCTCGAGTGGGCCGAGGATCGCATCCTGCTCGAATGGCGTGGCGCAAGATCTCCGGCGGATTTTCCCCTGGGGCAACTCGACCTGCTGCATGGCATGGAGGAGCACGAAGTCTCGACCATGCGCTCACTTCTCAGGCTCAGTCGATTTCAGTCCGGGGAGGTGCTGTTTCGGGCGGGCGACTCTGGCACCGATCTATTCGTCATTGTGTCGGGGAGGGCCAGTGCGACGCTGGACCTCGGCGCCGGGCGCGAGGTCCGGCTGATCACCTTCGCCGCGGGGACGGCCTTTGGGGAGCTGGGTCTTCTAGACCAGGAATCGCGCTCGGCAACCATCACGGCCGACGGTGATCTCATCTGCTACGTGCTCGGTCGGTCCGAGTACGTGGCCTTGACGCAAATGTATCCCGGTGTCGCGATCAAGCTGTTGCGCAATGTCTCCCGCGAACTGAGTTATCGCCTTCGCTGGGCCAATCGCACCGTTTTCGAGCTCGATAGCTGAGATCCCGCGTCGCGTCTTGCCACGATCCGATCCTTCGACGATCCGGCGCCTCAGTGTCGAGGTCGGCAACGGTCGTTGCCGATGCGGCAATGCAATATATCGTGGTTTCTGAGCGGAGATCCCTCCTGAGGCGGGGTGTTGCGATGCAGAAGCGGCGAAGGTTCGAGCAGTGTAGGGGTCTGTTGCGGTATTCGTTTCGTCAAATATTCGGGTTTGCGCGCTCGCTTGTCATTTGCCCTGAAAGCCAATAATGTCGGGGGCGCCGATGGGGCCCGACGGTATGGTGTTGTCAGGTGGGCTTTGCAGCGGCGAGGCATGCCGCGACGCAGCCACCGGCGCTTTGCGGTTCCCGCAGGTAACCTCAGGCAGTCCGGTTCGCGTACCCCGGCGCGTGCTCGTGTCTGCAGTGTCGCTCGAACGATCTCGTTCGGCGCGTCGGCAGGGTGTGGACGGATGTACGGTCCGACGCCGCGGGAAGCCCGCAGCATGACGACCGGCCATCCCTATTGATAAGGAGTGCAAATGAAGTTCGGGCTCTTTGGTGGCGGCAAGATCGGCGGCAAGGCAAGTCCCCTCGGCGACAGCTACGCTTATCAGGATTTCATTCAGTACGTGGTCGATGCCGAGGAGATGGGCTTCGAGAGCGCTTTTCTCGTCGAGCATCACTTCACGGGCGTCGGGCAACTGTCGGCTTCACTGAGTCTGCTGACGTTTCTCGCGGCGCGCACCAGTCGCATTCGAATCGGCTCGGCGGTCATCGTGCTGCCCTGGCACAACCCGGTACTGCTCGCCGAACAGGTGGCTACGCTGGATCTGCTCTCGAACGGACGCTACGAACTCGGCGTAGGGCGCGGCTATCGCAAGGAAGAGTTCGATGCCTTCTGCATACCGATGAGCGAGGCTCAGGAGCGCTATACCGAATGCTTCCAGCTGCTGCTGAAGTCGCTCACGAGCAAGGAGCGCTTCACCTGGAAGGGCAAATACTGGAATTTCGAGAACATCATCGTCGAGCCGTCGCCGATGCAGCAGCCGCATCCGCCGGTCTGGATGGCCGCAGGCACGCCCTCGGGCATCGAGTACGTCGCCAGCCATGGGTACGGGGTGCTGTTCGATCAGCTCGCGTCGATTGCGCAGATCGTGGAGCGCACGAATCTGTTCCTCGATGCGCAGGAGAAGCACGGTTTCCGGCGCGACGCGATGCGCTGCGGCGTGACGCGCGCGCTGCACATCCTCAAGGATGAATCGGAACGCGAGGCGGCTTATGCGCGTCGTCGCGAAACGCTGAAGAAGATCGGTGACCTCGCAAGGCGTCCCGGTGCAAACGTGCCGGCGACGTTCGATGCCGTCGATGTCGCGAACGACGATGCTGCGCTCATCGGCACGCCCGAGGAGATCGCAGAACGGCTGCAAAAGCTGGCCGATGGCGGCGTCGAGTACGTACTGCTCACCAGCGCGGCGGCCAACCGCGAGACGCTGGAGACGTTCATGAACAAGATCGTGCCGCAGATCAAGGTTCGCGCCCCAGCGCCACGAAAAGCGGTTGCCTGACCGGCAGCACGAAAGACCAGGAGGAGACATGGCAGGGCAGCAGAAGGCAGCAAACTACAAGGAAGCTTTCGTCCTCACGCCCGGGCATGGGCGCATGCATTACTTCGAGGCAGGGACAGGATCGCCGTTCATCCTCATTCACACCAACGGCGGTTCTGCGTTTCAGTACACACAGTGCTTCGAGCACCTGGGCAAGACGCACCGGTGCATCGCCTGGGAGATGCCCGGGCATGGCGACACCGACCCGCTGTCGCGCCACTACTCGATCGAAGATTACTGCGACGCCCTGGCGAGCTTCATGGATGTCATGGGCATTTCTGCGGCTCACGTCGCCGGGACGTCCTGCGGCGGCACGATCACGGCGTGCTTCGCCAACCGGTTTGCCAGCCGCACGCTGTCTGCCTATATCGTCGAAACGCCGCTGCGCAACTACGACGACTGGGGTGCGCGCTGGGATCACACCGAGGGCAATTTCGGTTTGCCTACGCAAACGAAGGAAGAGATCGGACATCGCTTGAATCACGTCGACGACGCCGTGGTCGCACGCTGGAACATCGATCGCAACAAGGCCGGTGCCAAGGTGATGATGAGCGTCATGTGGGCCATGCGCAATTACGACGTGCAGGGGGCCGTTGCGTCGGTGCAGCGTCCGGCCATGATGGTGTATGGCGCAAAGGGCCCGACGATCGCATTGCGCGATCGGCTGCAGAAGCTCAATCCCGGGATGCCCGTGGGCGTGCTCGAGCATTCAGGGCACTTCCCGATGATCGACGAGCCGCAGCGCTTCTCGCAGATGCTCGCGCAGTTCGCCCAGGCCAACGGCGGCTGAGGATTGTTCGGGCCGGTCTCGACTTTGCGGTGGCGAGGTCGGGGCGGGCGCGTGCTGCGCCGTACGGCCTTGCCTTGGTATCGTCGATCGCGCCGGCGGGCGTAAGCTTCCGGCGCAGTCGCTTCGAGCAACGCTATTGCTGGTCCGGAGGAGTCGATCGATGTTCGATGTGCGCATTCTTGGCAGGTGCGCTGCCGCGCTTGGCGTGGCGGTGCTTGGGGTCATGTCCACGGTTGCGGTGCAGGCGGCAGACGCGGGCTACCCGTCGCGGCCGATTCGTATCGTGGTGGCGTCGGCGGCAGGTTCCGGCTCGGATATCGTTGCCCGCACATTGAGCACGCGTCTCGCCGAGAACCTGGGCCAGGCCGTCGTCGTCGACAATCGACCGGGGGCTGCCGGGCTGATCGGTGCCGAGATCGTCGCTCGTGCGTTGCCGGACGGCTACACGATTTTCATCCCGACGCTGACGCAGCACATCAGCACCACGCTGGCGAAGCGGCATCAGCTCGACAAGGACTTCGAGCCGGTCGGATTTCTCGCGAATACCCCGTTCATGATCATTACGAGCGGCGCCCTGCCGGTGAAGACGACGGAGGAGTTCATTGCTTATGCGAAGGCCCGGCCGGGCAAGCTGCTGTACGGGTCCAGCGGCGCCGGCGGATCCCTGCACATCTGCATGGAGCTTTTCCAAAGCATGGCAGGCCTCAAGATGACCCACGTGCCTTACAAGGGCTCGTCGGCACTGATCACGGACATCATGACCAACACCGTTCAGCTGGGATGTCCTCCCGTGGCGGCGATGAGCGCTTTCATGAGCAACCCCAAGGTTCGCGTGCTCGGCGTGACGACGAAGGACGCCACCTCCCTGGCCCCCGGGCAGCCGCCGATCTCGCAGGCACTTCCCGGATATGCCTTTCCCGGGTGGTACGGTGCGCTGGTGCCGCTCAAGACGCCGAAGCCGATCGTGGCCCTGCTGCACAAGGAGCTCGCGCGGACGATTGCCAACGCGGAAGTGCGTGACCGGCTGCTCAAGCAGGGCGTGGAACCCGCAATGTCTTCGCCGGATGAATTCCGTGAGTTCTTGAACCGGGAAAGCAAGCGCATGGAAGTGGTCTTGAAGGAGGCGGGAGTGCAGGCCGCGCAGTAGCCGTCCGACCGTACGCATTTAGAAAGCAGCGTCAGTGAAAATCCTCGAAATTCGCGAATCCACGCGCCCGATCAGTTCCAACATCCGCAATTCGTACATCGATTTCTCCAGGATGAATCTGAGCCTCGTTGCCGTCGTCACCGACGTCGTGCGCGGGGGCCGCAGAGTCGTGGGCTACGGTTTCAATTCCAATGGTCGCTATGGCCAGGGGGCGCTGATCCGCGAGCGGTTCGCCCCCCGAGTGACGGAGGCGGAGCCGCAG
>JBIKKL010000591.1:0-3472 GCA_044360365.1 Burkholderiales bacterium
GCATGATCGACGTGGCTCAAGAGCCGCCGGCGGAGGTCGTCCTCCAGCCTGGGGATTACTACTTCGGCGAGGCACCGACGCGCATCAAGACCCTGCTCGGTTCGTGCATCGCGCTGACGCTCTGGCATCCGCGGTTGGCACATGGCGGCATGGTGCATTGTCTGCTCCCAACGCGGGGTGCCGGAAGGGGAGCGCTGGAACTGAGCGGACGCTTCGTCGACGAGGGACTGCGCTGGCTGCTGCGCGAGTCCGTGCGGTCGGGCATCGATCCCGGGCAATGCGAGTTCAAGCTCTTCGGCGGCAGCAACATGTTTGCGGCGTTCGGTCTCGAGCACGGTGGGCGCGTACCGATCGGTGAAGCCAACGCGGCGAAGGCCGTCGAGATGATGGAGCGGCTCGGCTTGTGCCTCCGGGTGAAGGACGTCGGTGGCTCGGTGCACCGGACGCTGCTGTTCGACCTGGCGAACGGCAACGTGTGGGTGCGTTACGGCGAGTACGAGCCGACGCAGGGCAGCAACGACAGGGATTGCGCATGAAACGTATCGGGGTGATGGTAGTGGACGACTCAGCCGTCGTCCGCCAGGTGCTGACGAGTCAGCTCGCCGAAGATCCGGGGATCGAAGTCCTGGGGTCGGCCACCGACCCGGTGGCGGCCAGCGAACGCATGAAGGCGCGCTGGCCCGACGTGCTCGTCCTGGATATCGAGATGCCCCGTATGGACGGCATCACGTTTCTCAAGAAGCTGATGCACGAGCATCCGACGCCGGTGGTGATCTGCTCCACGCTGACGGAGAAGGGCGCGCAGACGACGATGGAGGCGTTGGCGGCCGGGGCGGCGGCCATCGTCACGAAGCCCAAGCTCGGACTGAAGCAGTTCCTGCTCGACAGCAGCAACGATATCGTCACCGCGGTCAAGACGGCGGCGCAGACCAATCCGGCGAAGCTGCGTCCGCGTGCGCCCGTACCGGTGGCGACGCGGGAGAAACTTTCGGCAGATGCCATGCTCGCACCGGCCACTACCGCGGCAATGATCCAGACGACGGAGCGCATCGTCGCCATCGGCACCTCCACGGGGGGCACGCAGGCCCTGGAAGTCGTGCTCACGGCATTGCCTCGGGTCTCGCCCGGCATCGTCGTCGTGCAGCACATGCCGGAGAAGTTCACCGCTGCATTTGCCGAACGCCTGAATCGTGTCAGTCAACTGGACGTCAAGGAAGCCGCGGACGGAGACCGCATCCTGCCCGGCCGCGCACTGATCGCACCGGGTGGGCGCCACATGATGGTCAAGCGCAGCGGCGCGTACTACCACGTGGAGGTCGCCGACGGCCCGCTGGTGAGCCGACACAAGCCCTCCGTGGACGTGCTGTTTCGATCGGTCGCCAAGTATGCGGGGCGCAACGCCCTCGGCATCATCATGACCGGCATGGGCGATGATGGCGCCCGTGGCCTGAAGGAAATGCGCGATGCCGGCGCGACCACGATCGCGCAGGACGAAGCGAGCTGCGTGGTCTTCGGCATGCCCAAGGAAGCGATCAAGCTCGGCGGCGCCGAGCGCGTCGTGCCACTCGACGCGCTGTCGGGTGAAGTCTTGAAGTTTCGCTGATTTATCCGCCGAGGCATGGCGCGGGCGCCGTGCCTCCTGGGTAGTTGTCCCGGCTCCGTTCATCCCTCGATTCCGCCTCAATTGCAGGTCCACTGCGCCGTTAATGACATCGTTCACGCGCGAAGAGGCGCTGCATGAGGTCAGATCGACAGCAGCGTGACGCATCGTGTCGATTCTCTCGCTCGGATTGGGTCAATACCCCACCCCGTATTGCGCCTAGCAGGACCTCCCGCATCGAAGGATAGATATGGCTGAATCTTCATCGACGACTTACGGCACCCCGTCAGGCCACGACACCACACACGCAGGTAGCGGGGATTCACGAATGGGATTGGCACGCTTCTCCGTCGGTGCGCGATTGTTGGTCATGGTTGCCGTCGCGGTCCTGGTGACGCTGGGCAATACCTTCGTGTCGGCACTCGACAAGCGCGACAGCATGATGGACGAGAAGCGTCGCGCGACGCGGTTCCTCGTGGAGAGCGCAGACAGCGTCCTCCAGCATTACCAGTCGCTGGCGGCAAAGGGGGCTCTCGCCGACGATGAGGCGCGCAAGCAGGCGCTATCGACTCTCAAGGCGATGCGCTACGACGGCAAGGAGTACTTCTGGATCAACGATATGCATCCGAGGATGGTGATGCATCCGATCAAGCCGGAACTCGACGGCAAGGATCTTTCGGGGTTCGCCGACCCTTCGGGCAAGAAGCTTTTCGTCGCGTTCGTCGACGTGGCCAAGTCTTCGGGCTCCGGCTTCGTCGATTACCTGTGGCCCAAACCCGGGTTGGACAAACCGGTACCCAAGATCTCTTACGTCAAGCGGTTCGAGGCCTGGGACTGGGTGGTCGGGTCGGGCATCTACGTGAATGATGTCGACGCGGCGTTCTATGCGCACCTGACGCAGGAGGCCGTCAAGGCAGCGATCGCGGTCATCATCATTGCCATGCTTGGGTGGTTCATCACACGCAGTGTCGTTCGACCTGTGACCCGGGCTGTCGCTGTTGCCGATCAAATCGCCGCAGGAAACCTGAATAACGAGATCCACGCGAACGGCAAGGACGAAGTGTCGCAGTTGCTGCGCGCGATGGCGCGGATGCAGTCCGTGATCCGGGAATACGTCGGCGCACAAGCCCAGATGAAGCGAGAGCACGACGCAGGGATGATCGGCTTCCGTGTCGACGCAACGAAGTTCCAGGGCAGCTACCGGGACATGGCCGAGCTCGGCAATGAACTCGTTGCGGGCCACATCGCAGTCAAGATGCGTGTGGTTGATGTCGTCACGCGTTACGCAGCCGGCGATCTCTCCATCGATCTCGACCGGCTTCCGGGCGAGAAGGCTCGCATCACTGAAGCGGTGGATGCGGTGAAGGCGAGCCTGATGGCGATCAACGATCAGATTCAGACGCTGGCCTCGGCGGCCTCGCGTGGAGACTTCAGCGTGCGCGGGGACGAATCGAAGTTCGATCACGATTTCCGCAAGATGGTGCACAGTCTGAACGAACTTATGCAGGTGTCGGACGCGGGGCTGAGCGATGTGGCGCGGGTGTTGGGTGCGATGGCGCAGGGGGACCTGACGCAGCGCATCGAGGGTCATTACCAGGGGCGTTTTGGTGAACTGAAGGACGCGACGAACCGCACGGCGCAGAGCCTCTCGCAGATCGTGACGCAGATCCGGGAGGGGACCGAATCGATCACGACGGCCTCGAAGGAAATAGCGCAGGGCAACGGGGATCTGTCGGGTCGCACGGAGAGCCAAGCCTCCTCGCTGGAGGAGACGGCCTCGAGCATGGAGGAGCTGACTTCCACGGTGAAACAGAACGCGGAGAACGCGCGCCAGGCGAATCAGCTGGCGATCGGTGCTGCGGAGGTGGCGGT
>JBIKKL010000525.1:0-3818 GCA_044360365.1 Burkholderiales bacterium
CCGGAATTCCGGCGACCTTGGCGCGGCACCGCCGGTCCGTGGCAAGGCACGTATCACACCTCGATGGAAGGCGCGCTTCGCGTACCGTTCATGATGCGCTGGACCGGCCGCATCGCCGCGGGGCGCCTGACGAACGACGTCGTGCACGTCGTCGATCTCTACCCGACGCTCGCGCGTATCGCGGGAGCATCGGCGCCAACCGACCGACCGATCGACGGCATCGATCAGCTCGATTTCATCCTCGGTGATCGCGACGCGTCGGCGCGCGACGGCTTCGTCTACTACATCAAGCAGGAAATGCGGGCGGCAAAGTGGCGCGACTGGAAGATGCACATGGTCTGGGAGCCGGAACCGAACGACGGAGCGAAACATCTGGAGTCCCCGCTCCTCTTCAATCTGACGCGGGATCCGAAGGAAGAAACCGACGTCAATACGGAAGCAAGCTGGGCCCGCACGCCCATCCGCCACATGATTCACGAATTTCAGCAGAGCCTGAAGGCGCACCCGCCGATTCCTCCCGGCGCACCCGACGATTACGTGCCGAAATAGGCCGCGCGTGTACCGGTGCCCCTGGACGCGAAGGGCATGCCAACCTTTCGACAGGCCCTATCAGTTGCTCCAGAGCCGGTACTCGTTCGCCGTCGAACCGATGTTGCGCACCCTGATGCGGAATGCCCCGTTGCGCAAAGGCATCCAGCGGCAGATCTCGTCGTCGCCCGCGCCGTCCGACGCGCAGATGCGATTGCCGGATTCGTCTTCCACCAGCAAATCGAGGTCGGTCGCCCCTTCCCCGGTCAGCGCAACCATGACGGGCTCATTCGCCTTGAACTGCATGGTGTAGACGTCCGTGGCCCCCGCAGCGACGCGTTGCGCATGTCGTGACGGGCCGTCTTGCCGCGCTTTCGTGGCCGACCGCGCAAGCTCGTCAACCAGGCCGTTGAGATCGTTTCTTCCCCCCGCATACTGTTTCGCCCGCGCGAGCAACGCAGGGAGTGTCGTATCGCGCGCTGCGGGCCCCGCGCCCTTACCATCGGCCGGCGCGGGTTTACCGCCCTCGGTACGAATCTCGAACTTTGCGGGCTTCGAGCCCACTTGAGCAAGCATGCGAATGGCGGCCAGCATCGCCAGGACGTCCTTGTTGCGATCGGCGTGACGGGCGACCTGATCTCCGAGCGCCGCCTGTGAAACGCCCTCGGTCAGCGGCGAGGATGCCCGCTTGTTGCGATCGAGGTTGGGCCCGCGCGGTGCATCGGCCCCGTGCGCGCCGAAAGCCAGGATGAGCGCGGCAGATGCCGCCCAGTAAAGTCTCGATTTCATGATGCCTCCCGTGTGCGATACCGCGATGCACGGCCACGCCGAGTACGAAAACAATCTCGCCGTCCGTGGCTGGTGATCATAGCAGCCTGGATGGCTGCATCGTCTGGGCCGCCGGGCGCTCGGCGCGGATGCTAAGATCGATGCATAGTCTCGTCTTGCGGCTCGGAGCCTTCATGATCTTCCGCCAACTGTTCGACCCGCAGTCCTCCACCTACACCTATCTGCTCGCCGACGAACTGTCGCGACAGGCCGTGCTCGTCGACCCCGTGTTCGAGCAAGTGCGTCGCGACACGGCCCTCATCGACGAATTGGGACTGAAGCTCCTCTGGACACTCGAGACCCACGTGCATGCCGATCACGTCACGGGCGCCTGGATGCTGCGGGAAAAACTGGGGAGTCGAATCGCCCTGGCAGCGGCAGGCGGCGCCGAAGGCGCCGATCGCCGTCTGGTCGCCGGGGATCGCATCGAATTCGGCAAGCGCCATCTGGAAGTGCGTCCCACGCCCGGCCATACGAACAGCTGCCTGACCTATGTACTCGATGATCAAAGTGCAGCGTTCACCGGCGACGCGCTCCTGATTCGCGGCTGCGGTCGAACGGATTTTCAGCAGGGCAGCGCCGATACGCTCTACCGGTCCATCCACGAGCAGGTCTTTACGCTGCCGGACGGGTGTCTGCTCTATCCGGGTCATGACTACCGCGGGCTCACAGTCACGAGCGTCGGCGAGGAGAAGCTGTTCAACCCTCGTTTGGGCGGGCAGATCCTGCGCGAAGACTTCGTCGGCTACATGACCCATCTGGGGCTGCCGCACCCGAAGCAGATGGATATCGCCGTACCGGCCAATCTGCGGTGCGGGCGTCCGGAACTCCCCGTCGACGAATCCGCTCCGCTTTGGGGCCCGCTCACCTATACCTTCGCGGGCATCTGGGAAGTCCAGCCGCAATGGCTCGAGGAACACTTGCGCGATGTACAGATCGTCGACGTACGAGAGCCTGCTGAGTTCAACGGGCCGCTCGGCCATGTCCCCGGCGCCAAACTCCTGCCGCTGGGATCGCTCGGCGAAGCCAGTACGCAGCTATCGAAGGAACGACCCGTCGTCACGGTATGTCGCTCGGGCGCGCGTTCTGCGCAAGCGACTGTGCTGCTCGGAAAAGCCGGGTTCTCAAAGGTCGCGAACCTCTCCGGCGGCATGTTGCGCTGGCGGGCGCAGCGCTATGCCGTCGAAGGCGGTGTCGAGTAATGCCGCAGGGAGCTGCCTACTTGCGGTTGAGCAGTTCGACCGATACGCCATCGGGCGCATTGATGAATGCGATCCGGGTGGATTCGTTGAAGTCCGTCGGTTCCATGCTGAACGTGACCCCGTTCCGCTTCAGGCGCGAACAGAAAACATCGAAGTCCCCGTGAATGCGAACACCGAAGTGATCGATGCCCCACTCGAGGGCGTCCTTGCCGGCCGGCGACTCGGCGCCGCGCTGACCGCGCACGATGACGTAGGAATCACCGAACTGGACATAGACCTGCGGCGCGCCGCGAACTTCGATGTTCTTCCAGATCTTGCCGTTCAGGTTGTCGGCATACCACTGCGCGGTCCTGACCGGGTCGGCGGATACGAGATGGACGTGATCGAATCGGACTTCGGCGTCGGACATGGCAAACCTCCTCGACTGCTGTTGAAATGCGCGAGATTATCACTCGCGCATTGCCGGGGCGGAGAGCCCGTCTGCGCCAACGCTGGGGAAGCCTATCGCCGTAGTTGCATGCCGACGCCTCGTCAAGCCGCCGATTCAAGCTGCCCTTGTGGCGCCAACAAGGCCAGGGCCGAATCCCGATACCGAAACGGGCCCACGAACTTGAGTCCATCGTGGAGGAAATGCGGGTTGTGGGTCCCGGCCGGCCAATGCGCCACGTAATAGCCCGGAACGAGATCCCGACTGCCCGATGCGCCGTAGGTGCGTTCGTGTCCGTCGGTGTCGACCAGGCGATACTCATCCTTGATCCAAACGATTTCGCTGTAGCCTTCTTCGAGGTTCATGCCATACCTCCCGAATCTGCTGCTATGCCTGGCTTCGTGTTGCGGGTGCGGGACGTCCTGCGGGCTGTCGTCGCCTTCTTCTTCGGCGGTGGTTCGATACCGGCCGCCGTCGACTTCGCCGACGGCTTTCGCGCACGCTTGACGGGCGCGGGCTTCTGCGCGGGCGTGAGCGCATCTTCCGGAATCGCGATGCCGATCAGTGCTGCATCGACCAGTCGCTCTGCCTCCAACCAGTCGTCGAGTTCATGGCCGGGATCGAAACCTCTTGCTTCGGCCAGGTAAAACGCTGCAATGGCCGTACGCTGCCAGCGCTCATGCGCATCCACGACATCCGATAGTGCGGGCTGGGCGTTCCACTTGCTCCGAGCGGTCGTATCGTCTGTATTCATCTCGACCTCTTTCACAATCGTTGCACTCCCGACTGGCACAGCCGCCGGACGCAGGCATGCATAGACCGTGCCCGCGTGC
>JBIKKL010000526.1:0-3812 GCA_044360365.1 Burkholderiales bacterium
AGCGATGGGTCGAATCATGACGATGCGGCCATCGGCCAGCCGATGCGTGGCGACAGTTGCCGTCGCGCGACTGTCAGGGGAATCGACGTTCTTCGGTGTAGGCGTCATGGAATCTACGCACCAGGGCAGGGGCGAGGCAACGGCGAGATCGTTCATCGGCTTCGTCGCAGCCGGGCGGGAACTGCGTCAGGATGACAGATCCAGCTGCAGTGCACTTGACCTGCGGCAATCGACACGCTCGGGCGCCCGGTACACTGGAGGGCATGGAATTCCTGCATACGCCTGAACTGCGGCCGGCGCTCGTCTTCTTTTCGAGCTTCGCGATCGGCTTGCTCGTCGGTCTGGAGCGGGAGCGACGGCCGCTGGCCAAGGCCGGCGTGCGTACGTTCGCGCTCATCACGGCGTTCGGCACCTTGTGCGCCATGCTCGCGCAGCAACTCGAACTGCCGTGGCTCGTGGTGGCTGGTCTGGCGGTCGTGGCGGCCACGTTGATCGTCGCCTACGCCAACGTGCCGGCGACTGCCGAGGATTCCGGAACCACCACCGTCGTTGCCGCCGTTTTCTGCTTCCTGCTCGGTGCGGGGATGTGGGTCGGCTATCTGGGACTGTGCGTCGCCCTCGGCATCGTCGTGGCGGTCTTGTTGTACTTCAAGACCGACCTCCAGGGTTTTTCTCAGCGGCTCACGTCGACCGACCTGCGTGTCACGCTACAGTTCGCTGTCCTGACGCTGGTAATTCTGCCCCTGCTGCCTGATCGCGGTCTCGGCCCCTATCAGGCGCTCAATCCGCGCAACGTCTGGCTCATGGTGGTGTTGATCCAGGGCGTCGGCCTGGCGGGCTATGTGAGCTGGCGCCTGTTCGGTCTGCGGGGAGGCATCCTGATCACGGGCCTGCTGGGCGGAGTCGTATCCAGCACGGCGACCACCGTCGCGTATGCCCGAGATGCACGCGATGCACCGCAGCGGGCCGGGGTCAATGCGCTCATCGTGCTGCTGGCAAGCTCCGTCGTCTTTGTGCGCATCACCGTGCTGGTCGCTGTCGTCGCGCCCGGTCTGCTGACCCAGGTGGGTACGGTGGCCGGTGCGGCATTGCTGGCGGGCGTGCCGATCGTCTGGCGCTGGAGCGTGCGTGAACAGCGTGAGGCGCTCGGCGCGCAGCCCGAGCTCGTCAATCCGACGCGGCTGCACGTGGCAGTGACGTTCGGGGCCGTCTACGGGGCGGTGCTGCTCGGCGTCTCGTGGTTGAACGACGTTGCGGGCAGCGCGGGCCTTTACGTCTTTGCGTTCGTTTCCGGCTTGACGGATGTCGATGCCATTGGGCTCTCGATGATGCGAGCGTACGCGCAGTCCGAACTGACGGCCGAGGTTGTCATGACCGCGATCTCGATCGCTCTGATCGCCAATCTCGTGCTCAAGGCGGCCGCAGCGTGGGCCGTCGGAGGGCGGCTCCTCGCTGCCCGACTAGTCGGGCCCTTCGCCTGCATCGCGGTGGCCATAGTGATCGCGCGGGTGATCGTCATGGCGGTTTGATCCGCGTCGAGCGTTCGGTGACCTGCGGGCGATGAGCGTGCTCGATCCTTGCAAAGTGGCGCGTACTGCCTGCAGAACGCGGAGTCGATCGCAGGCCTTGTGCTGACCATCGATGGCGCTGTGGCGAGCGTGACGACAACGGCGAATTCGATAGGGGCGACGGCGTGGACGCAATGTTGCAGGGGACGTCCCATCGAAACGCAGCCGGTTCAGCGTCTCATTGCATTGCGCCGCAGCCTTACCGTGGTGGCCACCTGTTCAATGGCCGGCTTGGATTGATCGAATGCCACCCATTCGTATTGGCCGAAGTCGTAGCGCCAGGCCTCGGGGGGCGCCTCATCGTCGTAGTGGCGTATCGCCACGCTGCGGCCCAAGCCGACGTAGGGTTCGGCAAGTTCCTTGGCGTGTTCCAGGGATGTCGAGACGTAGGTGGCGAGGTCGTCGACGAAAACGGTGTATGTCATGTGGGCTTCGAGACACGGTGATGTTCCGCGTTCGATTCTCGCCCAGCCTTGATTACGATTGCATGACGAGGCGTTCGACCCGGGGGAGATCTCGTCCGGACGCGCGTGGCGAGGTCATCTCGAATCGGGCGCTGCTGTCCTGGACAAGGATCGAATGAACCGAGCCTGTACAGGCTGCGAACTCAACGATTCGCAGATGCAGCGCCGAGAGACGGATTCGAAGCAGTTTCGAATCGGGAAACGAGTGATTCAGGCAGATGTATCAGGCAGGTTCCGCGACTTGGCGGGTATCGGTGGGGCGCTTCGGGTCGCGGGCGGCGACGCTTGCATATCTCGCGGAACTACGCGTCCAGGCCATCACGGTCTTTTCGAAACTTTCCTTCTGGATCGCGTCCATCCAGTCTGCCCAGTTGAGATTCGGGTTTTCGCGTTCCAGTTTTTCGATCACGTCCATGAGTTTTCTCCCGTTGTTGAACACAGTCCGATTTTAGCGAGTTGTATTGCCCGGCCGCTTGAAATTGGCGACGCGATGCATGACGATAATTCATCCGTTCCTTCGCCGAAAAGTTGAGCCGGACGCTTGACAGCGCGCCCGGCGGTCGTTCTCGTCTAACCAGTCCGACGCAAACGCAGTGCCAGGAGCCCCAGCCCTGCCAGAAGAAGTCCGTACGTCGCCGGTTCGGGCACCGGCGTAAGCACGATCAGACGCGAATTGCCGAAGCCGGAGTCCTCGGCCACGAGGTAGATGATCCCGCGGTGGTCGACGGTAACGCCTTCGATGTCATTCGGAGTAATGCCCGCCAGATTGAACGTGCTCAGCACATTGCCGGCGCGGTCCGACTCGACGAGCCTGTTCGACGCGAGGCTGAGGATCAGCAGGTTATCGGCGGCCGGCGTGCCGGCCAATGCGTCGATCGGTGACAGCGTCTGGACGTCGGACAAGCCGAGCAGGCCCAGCAGACTCGCGTTGAAGAGGGGCGCCATGGTCGAGGGACCGCCGTCGAGATCGGCTTCGAAAGTGAGCGAGCCGGCTCGCACTTCCTGCGGCCCGGATTGCTTCACCGCGACGAAGCTGCCGTTGCGCGGGTCATAGCTCAGGCCTTCCATGCCGTTGTTGTTGTACCCGGACGCGAACGCCGATGACCAGGGTACCGTCGACAGGTCGACGCTTCCGTTCGGGACGTAGGTGAAGCGGAACGCATCCTGCAGGCGCTCTTCGCCAACGACGAGCACGCCGTTGCCGAGGTAGGTCAGTCCCTCGGCATCGTTGTGCGTGGTACGGGAGGGCCAGGCAGAGAACGTCATGGTCGACTTGACCTGGCCGGTCAGGGAAAGCTCGACCACGCCCAGGCCTTCGTCCCCGACGAAGAAGAGCGAGTTTCGATCCTTCGCGAAGGTGACTGCGGACGCTTCGAGGCCCATTTCGCCCAAGGTGGGAATGGCGTAGTTGGCAGTGGCCTGATACCGCGACAGGTCGAGTTTGTCGGCGGCTCCTGCTGCCCCGCCAAGCGCGGCCAGCGAAGCTGCAACCAGCAGCGCTTGCATCGATGTCTTCATGGGTGCGGTCCCGGCTCAGACGGCGCTGCGACGGCGGCGGATCGCTGCGCCAACGAGTGCGCAGCCTGCGAGCATCAGCGCGTAGCTTTCGGGCTCCGGAACGGGGGCCAGAAAGTATGTGCCGGGGTTGGCGACGAAGCCGTCCAAGGACGCGTATGAGCCATAGGCATCGCCTACCGTTGACAGCACCCAATCCGTGGTGACGTTGTTGGGAACGAGTGCGGCCAGGGACGTGGGGTTGCCGCTGATGTTTAGCGTGCGG
>JBIKKL010000528.1:0-3809 GCA_044360365.1 Burkholderiales bacterium
TCGACGTGCTGAAGCTCTGACGCCCGGCTGCGGGATTCCCTGATTGCCGCATACCCCCTCCGGGTATATGCTCAGCGCCATGAATTCGCTCGCGCCCATCGCTGCCCGGGAAGCACCGCCCACCTCGACGAGCAGGTCGGTGACCCAGATCGATCTCGCGATCACCGGCATGACCTGCGCCGCGTGCTCGGCCCGCATCGAAAAAGTCCTGAACCGGCTGCCCGCCGTCGAGGCGACCGTCAATTTCGCGAGTGAACGCGCTCAGGTGTCGTTCGATCCGAGTTCGATGACCATCGATCGGCTGCTGGAGACCATACGCAAGGCGGGTTACGACGCGCACGAACCTGCCCAGGCGCAACAGGAGGATGCTCTCGCCGAAGCGAGTGCCCGCAAGGATCGACAGCACTTCGTTGTCGCTGCCTTGCTGACTGCACCATTGGTCGCCCAGATGATCCCGATGCTGCTCGGTCTGCACGAATGGATGCTGCCGAACTGGGTGCAGTTCCTTCTCGCAACCCCCGTCCAGTTCTGGATCGGTGCACGCTTCTACGCGGGTGCCTGGCACGCGTTGCGTGGCGGCGCCGCCAACATGGACGTGCTGATCGCCCTGGGGACGAGCGCTGCGTGGGCCTACAGTACCTATGTCCTGATGCAGGGCGGCGAGGGTCACGTTTATTTTGAAGCCTCCGCGGCCATCATCACGCTCGTACTCCTG
The DNA here is from genome assembly GCA_044360365.1 of Burkholderiales bacterium. Classification (GTDB taxonomy): domain Bacteria; phylum Pseudomonadota; class Gammaproteobacteria; order Burkholderiales; family WYBJ01; genus WYBJ01. Next base: position 716 of record JBIKKL010000528.1, read on the forward strand.
GGCAAGCTGCTCGAAAGCGGTGCCAAGCGGCGCGCTTCGACGGCCATCCGTGAACTCATCAAGCTGCAGCCCGCACAGGCGCTCGTCGAACGCGATGGCAATGTCCTGGCCATACCCGTCGCCGCCCTGCGTCCGGGCGACGTCTTCCAGGTACGATCCGGGGATAGCGTGCCGGTCGACGGCGAGGTGATCGAAGGTGACTCGAGCATCGACGAGTCGATGCTGACAGGCGAGAGTCGTGCGGTCGAGAAGCAAGTCGGATCGCGAGTCTACGCAGGAACGCTCAACGCCGAAGGTCGCCTGCACTGCCGTGCAACCTCGGTGGGCAACCAAACGGCGTTGGCCGCAATCGTTCGCCTGGTCGAGCAGGCGCAGGGGTCGAAAGCGCCGATCCAGCGCCTGGCGGATCGCATCTCCGCGGTCTTCGTACCCGCCGTTCTCGTAGTCGCCATGTTGACCGGCATCGGCTGGCTCATGGCAGGGGCGGGCTTGGCCGAAGCACTGGTCAACGCAGTGGCGGTGCTCGTGATTGCCTGTCCCTGTGCGCTCGGCCTCGCCACGCCGACGGCCATCATGGTCGGAACCGGTCGAGGTGCACGCGCGGGCATCCTCGTCAGGAACGCTGCCGCGCTCGAACTCGCCGGTCGCATCGACTGGCTGGCAGTCGACAAGACCGGCACTCTGACCGAAGGACGTCCTGCCGTGACGGATATCGTCCCCGCGCATGGAACGTCGGAGCACGATCTCATCGCACTTGCACTCGCTCTGGAACAGGGCTCCTCGCATCCGATTGCCGAAGCAATTCGTCGGGAAGCCAAGAACCGTGGCATTGCTTCCTCGATCATCGCGGGGTTTCGCAACGATGCTGGCCGCGGCGTGCAGGCAACGATCGATGGGCAGACAGCACTGCTAGGCTCCCCGTCGTATCTCGACGAGCACGGCATCGCGGTCGACGCGGCTGCGGGCGCCTCCCTCGCAGCGCGTGCCCGTACCGTCGTCGGCTTGGCGCATGCGGGCCGTTGGCTGGGATGGATCGGACTCACGGATCCGTTGCGCACGACAACACCGGCAGCGATCGCTCGCTTGCGAGAAATGGGAATCCGGGTCGCAATGCTGACCGGGGACAGTGAAGAAACCGCGCGCGAAGCCGCGCGACACGTTGGCCTCGACGAAGTCCTTGCGAAAATGCTGCCCGCCGACAAAGCGCGAGAAATCGAGCGTCAGCGAGCCGCCGGGCACCGGGTCGGCATGGTCGGCGACGGCGTCAACGATGCCCCTGCACTCGCGATGGCGGACGTGAGCTTCGCAATCGGTGCGGGCACCGATGTGGCCATCCAGACGGCCGACGTTACGCTGATGCGCAGCGATCTCGTCGCCGTGGCCGACGCGGTCGATTTATCGCGCGCCACATTGCGCAAGGTGCGGCAGAACCTGTTCTTCGCGTTTTTCTACAACGCACTCGGGATTCCCCTCGCCGCGCTCGGCATGCTCAACCCGATCGTCGCAGGCGCCGCCATGGCGATGAGTTCCGTATCGGTCGTCAGCAATTCCTTGCTGCTCAAGCGCTGGCGGCCGCGCCCGATCCAAACGAAGGAGCCATGATGGACAAAGCCACATTGAAAGTCGGCGGGATGACGTGCATGGGATGCGTGGGTAGCGTCACCCGCGTGCTGCAGGCCGTGGACGGAGTCAGCGAGGTCGCGGTCTCTCTGGAGAAGGCACTGGCCGAGGTGAGTTTCGACCCGTCGCGTGTACAGCGAGAAGACCTCTGCGCCGCCGTCGAAGGGGCCGGATTCGATGCCAGCCTCTGAGGCGTCTACCCATCCCCATGCCCACACCGTCGGCCGCAAGGACAAGCACGATCTGCTGAAGCGTCTGAACCGCATCGGCGGTCAGGTCGAAGGCATTGCCCGCATGATCGACCAGGATCGGTATTGCGTCGACGTGATCACCCAGATTGGCGCGGTACGGTCAGCACTCGACGCGCTTGGGTTGAAACTTCTGAACGACCACGCCCATGGCTGCGTGCAGCACGCGGTGAAATCAGGCGAAGGCGATCAGGCCATCGAAGAACTGATGAAGGTCGTGGAACGATTCACGCGCTGATGACCCTGCGCGCTGAGGCAAACACTGACCTTCGCGCGTTTGGGAACTCGAACGAATCGCCCCCAACGCGCGTCCACGCTTGCTACCAGATGACCCACCACGGCTTGTCCGGACGGCCGTCGCCGGACAGATACTTGCTCTTGGGGAAGTTCTTGAGCATCACGCGCTCCGCATCGTTGCGCAGGTCGGTCAGGCCCATCGCATCGTAGGCCTTCACCATGATAAGCAATCCCTCCTCGTTGGCGGGCGCCTGCGGATAGTTCTTGAGCGACGCCTGCGCTCGGTTCGCGGCCGCGACGTATGCCCCGCGCTTCAAGTAGTAGCGAGCGACGTGGACTTCGTGCGAGGCGAGCGCATTCACGAGATAGGACATCCGAGCCCGTGCATCCTCTGCATACTTGCTGGACGGATGCCTCTGGACCAATTCGCGAAATGCGTCGAATGCATCGCGTGCGGCCTTCGGATCGCGCTCCGTCAGATCCTGACGACTGACGATGTGGAGCAACCCGAGATCCTCATTGAAATTGGCCAAGCCACGCAGGTAATACGCGTAGTCGACGTTCGGATGATTGGGGTGGAGCTTGATGAAGCGGTCGGCCGCTGCGATGGCGAGGGCGGCGTCGCCTTCCTTGTAGTGGGCGTAGGCGATTTCGAGTTGCGCCTGCTGCGCGTACCGACCATAGGGGAATCGTGCTTCCAGCTTCTCGAACAGCTTGATCGCGCTGTTGTAGCTGCGCCCCATCAGTTCGGAATGCGCCTCGTTGTAGAGCTTGGAGACCGACCAGTCCTTGGTCTCGTCGGGCGCCTCGCCGAGCAAGGTGCTGCATCCCGCAACGAGGAATGCCCCGATGAGGATTAAACTACGCCATCCGCTGATTTCCCGCAAAGCCATGCTGACCCTCCGCGTGACGGGGACGAAGCGCCAACTGCCCCCCGCTGACCGTCTACGAAATGAGCCGCGATTATAGCCCAGCGTCCGCGATGCGCT
>JBIKKL010000529.1:0-3806 GCA_044360365.1 Burkholderiales bacterium
CCAGTTCCGAGGGCTTGATGAACTTCGCATAGTCGTGCGTGCCCCGTGGGAGGAGCTTCAACACATACTCGGCGCCGATGATCGCGAAGAGATACGACTTGGGATTGCGGTTGATGGTCGAGAAGAACGCATGGCCGCCGGGGCGCAGCAGCTTCGCGCATGCAGCGATGGTGCTGGCGGGATCGGGAACGTGCTCGAGCAACTCCATGCAAGTCACCACGTCGAAGCTTGCCGGGCGTTCGGCCGCGAGGTCTTCGACGGTGACCAACCGGTAATCGATACTCAGGCCGCTCTCGTACAAATGCAGTTGGGCAACCTTCAGCGGCCGCTCGGCAGCATCGATGCCGCAGACATGGGCGCCGCGCGCCGCCATGGCTTCGGCGAGTATGCCGCCGCCGCAGCCGACATCCAGCACGGCTTTTCCGGCGAGTTCGACGGCGCGGTCGATGTAGTCGAGGCGCAGCGGATTGATCTCGTGCAGCGGACGAAATTCACTGGTGGGGTCCCACCAGCGGTGCGCGATCTCGCTGAACTTGGCGATCTCGGCGGGATCGATGTTGATCGACATGATGGACCCGATTCGTGGTTCGGCTGAATTATCGCGGCGAAGGCTGCGCCGGAATGTCCGCGGCGGAAATCTTTTGCTGCCATACATGAGCACGTGCGGCAGCGGTTCGCGCTTCGACCCGAGTCAAGACACCTTCCTCGACGAGCGGTTCACCCGCCACCCACACGTGACTCACGTCATGGCGTCCGACCGCGTAAACGAGATGGGAGATGGGGTCGTAGCAGGGGGAGAGTTCCGGACTCCCGAAATCCACGGCGATGATGTCTGCCGATTTGCCTGCAATCAGTGAGCCGATCTCCTGATCCAGCGATAGCGCGCGGGCGCCTCCAAGGGTTGCCATGTGCAGCACCTGGGATGCCGGCAATACGGTGGGATCCTTCGTGGCGACCTTGGCGAGCAGCGCGGCCTGCCGCATCTCCTGGAAGAGATCGAGGCGATTGTTGCTGGCTGCGCCATCCGTGCCCAGCGCGACATTGACGCCGGCTGCCAGGAGTTCGCAGATCGGCGCGATGCCGCTGGCGAGCTTCATGTTCGAGGATGGGCAATGCACGACGTGACAGCCGTTGCGCGCAAGCGCCTCGATCTCGGAAGGATTCAGATGCGCGGCATGCACGGCGATCAGGTTGGGCGTCAGCAAGCCGAGGGATTCGAGGCGCGACAACGGTCGGCGCCCGGACTGTGCCGTGGCTTGGGCGATCTCGTCCAGCGTTTCGTGTACGTGGATGTGGACCGGGACATCCAGTTCGTTCGCATAGGTGGCAACTTGCGCGAGCGCCTTGTCGGCCACGGAGTAGGGGGCGTGCGGGGCGAAGCAGAAAGAAAGCAATGGTTGGTCGCGCATGGCATCGCGCAGTGCCATGCCCTTGGCCAGGTAATCGAGCGGATCCGCGGCGTAGGGCGAAGGGAAGTCCACGACGATCATGCCGAGCGCAGCACGCATGCCAGCAGTCAGGGCAGCCTGCGCCGCGGCTTCGGGGAAAAAATACATGTCGTTGAACGTGGTCACGCCACCCCGCAGCATTTCCGCGCAGGCGAGCAGCGTGCCGTCATGGACGAAGGCCGACGAGACTTCTCGCATCTCGACGGGCCAGATGTGCTCCTTCAGCCAGCTCATGAGCGGCAGGTCGTCGGCCAACCCACGCATCAGCGTCATCGCGGCATGCGTGTGGACGTTGACCAGCCCGGGCAGCACCGCGTGGTGCTCCAGGGTCAGCCGCTGGCTCGCCGTGTATTGTTCACGCGCCACCGAGATCGGGACGACTGCGACAATGCGCTCGCCATCGATTACGACGGCGTGGTGTTCGAGTACGGCATTCGGCTCGACCGGTACGACCCATCGAGCTTCGATGATGGTTTGAACGAGTATCGTCATTGAGCGTTTCGTGCAGTACGCCGCATTGGCACATCGAGCCGGATAGGCCGACGTATCGCAAGGGCGCAGCGTGATCGAGTTCAGATGATAGTCGTACTCGCTTGCGACATTGCCTGGGGCGCAAAAAAAAGAGCCCTGCAGGGCAGGGCTCTTTCGTTCCGGCGGAGGCCGATTAGCTCTTCGGCTTGGCTTCCGGTTTCGCTTCCGGCTTGGCCTTGGGCGCGGGCGCTGGCTTCTGGCCGACGGCTTCGATGTCGACGCGTCGGTTCGGGGCCAGGCACTCGATGAGTTGCTTGCGGCTCATCTTGTTGTCGCAGAACTTGGTGACCGGCACCGGGTTCGCGAAACCCTTGCCTTCCCAGAAGACCAGCTTCTGGTCGACGCCCTTGCCGACCATGTAGTCCTTGACCGTGACGGCACGGGCTTCGGACAGCTTCTTGTTGTAGGCGGCGGAGCCGAGACGATCGGTGTGGCCGGTGATGATCAGTGCGCCGAGGGTGACACCCTTCCAGGCCTTGCCCATCCACTCGTCGATCTCTGCCTTTTGATCGTCGCGCAACGTCGACTTGTCGAAGTCGAAGTTCTGGACGGAAAGCTTGAGTTCAACGTTGAGCATTGCCGGCTTCTTGGGCTTCGGCTTGGCTTCCGGCTTGGCTTCGGGCTTGGCCTTCGGCTTGGCTTCGGGCTTCGCTGCGGGCTTGGCAGGCGGGGCCTTCTTCACGAGATCCGGGTCACATTGAGCCACGGCTCGGGCAGGCGTCCAATCGGAGGTGCGCACGCACAGACCGGTGGTTGAACTGGTGACGATGTTTCCGGTGATGGCGTCGACCAGGTAGCCTTGATTCTTGCTGTCCGCTGCGAGGACCGACGCCGGCAACATTACTGCTGCGACGGCGAGTCCCGTGAGCGCCCTTCGATTCATGGATTGCATGCTTTCATTCCTCCTTGATTAACGGAAGCTCCCCGAGGCCGGGTCAGATCAATGATCAACATCCGGCAACACCCAAATAATTCACGGATCATAACCAGCTTTAACGCGTTCGTAAATAGCGTAGGGGAAAGAAAATTTGAGTTTTCATCCGCCTTTGCTCGACTACGTTTGCCACTTGTCCCGACCCGAAAATCGACCCAACTCGAAACCCACCCGCGCAGCGCTCGAGTGCTGTTGCGACTTGCGTCTGTCATCGTTGCCGCAGGCCCCATTCCGCGTTAACGGCTGAACGGTGTTCGACTGAACGGCAAGTCATTCGAACATCGTTCGCGAGCTGCACACAGCGGGCCCGATGCATCTCCAGCAGCGTCCGTTCGTGATCCGGATCGACTTGCTGCGGCACCAAGCCGGTGCCCGCACAAACCAATTGCCGAAAAATGCGAACGCGATTCGATGCTAGCACGAAGCCTACGTCAGACCGCATTGTGCAACGAGTCCCTGGGGGTGCAGCAGCGGCGGGGCGTTGCATCGTTGCCACACTTTGCGCCGATGTTCAGGGGTAAGAGCGGGATAGGGGCTCGTGTTACACTCGATCGGTTTTAGCCGCCCCTTCCCGAATCGCCCCTGCCCATGGATCAAATCGCCCGCGAAACCCTCCCCGTCAGCCTCGAAGAGGAGATGCGCCGCTCCTATCTCGATTACGCGATGAGCGTGATTGTCGGGCGGGCACTCCCCGACGTGCGCGATGGCTTGAAGCCCGTGCATCGGCGCATTCTCTTCGCCATGCACGAGGCCAACAATGTCTGGAACCGGCCCTACGTCAAGTGCGCGCGGGTCGTGGGTGACGTGCTGGGTAAGTATCACCCGCACGGCGATTCGGCGACCTACGAGGCACTCGTGCGGATGGCGCAGGATTTTTCGATGCGCTACCCCCT
>JBIKKL010000530.1:0-3804 GCA_044360365.1 Burkholderiales bacterium
TGATCTGCCTACTGCTGGCCATCGTGCTCACGCTGCCGGTTCCCCTCGGGAACATGCTGCCCGCCCTGGCCATCAGCCTGCTCGCGCTGGGCGTTCTGGAGCGCGACGGCTTGTGGGTTCTGGCGGGTTTCGCTGCGGCGATCGCATCGGGTGTCGTCGTCTCCGGTGTGCTGTATGCCGTGGCCAAGACCTCGATCTACTTCTTCACGCAGATCATGCGCTGACGGACAGGACGAGCGTCGTGTGCGGTGGCGACGCGTGCACGGACCAGCATCGATTGCCGCGCCACCTGCGGGTGTGCGGGCGATCGCTACGAGCCGGGTTGATCGATCCACTTCGCGACCCGGGGCGGCTCCCAGGCGCTCAGGGCATCGAGGAGCTGGCGCGGCTCGTCCCGCAGGACGAGCATGTCGCGATGCTCGGCCTTCATGAAGCCTTCGGTCACCGCCTTGTCCAGCATCGCGCGCAGCGGCTGGAAGTAGCCACCGACGTCCAGTGCGCCGCAGGCCTTCACGTGATCGCCGAGCTGCGTGAGCGTCGCGGCTTCGAGCAGCTCCTCGAGCGTGCCGAGGCCACCCGGCAGGGCGACAAAGGCGTCGGCCAACTCGCACATTCGCGCCTTGCGCTCCCGCATCGTCGCAACGATCTCATGCTGGCTGAGCGCCGGATGCAGGTGGCCGCGTTCGTGCAGCCGGCGGCTGATCACCCCGATGACGTTGCCGCCACGGCCGCGGCAGGCATCGGCCACCACACCCATCAGACCTTTGGTGGTGCCGCCGTACACCAGCGTCCAGCCTCGGGCTGCGATCTCTACTCCGAGGGCGGCTGCATTCTCCCGGTAGATGCCCGAGATGCCGAAATTCGAGCCGCAGAAGACAGCAACGGTCCTGAGGGATGCCTGCATCGATATGCCTTTCGCCTTGGCTGCGGCGTCATCGCCGGGCCGGATTGTTCGCGCACCGGGCCTTGCCCGTAACGCCCACTTCGACGACTGAGGATACAGCCTGACGTGGGTTTCCATGTTCGCGCCGTTGACATCGCAGCCCGGGCCACCCAATTCTGGCGACCGCTTTCAGCATCCCAAGCGAACAATGCGCAACTACGTGGGTGAAACGGCGGAGCGCTCCGAAAAATCGATAATGACTTGGGAGAGCAGCCCCTCACGCGCCAGGCCCTGCCGATACTGGACTATTGACTGGAGCGGATGAAGGAAATCGAACCCCCTTCGTAAGCTTGGGAAACAACAGCAATTTTTTTCGAATCGGCGGTGAACCACCCAGTTCTGCTGCCCAATTCTGCCTCATTCGTCCCTTTTTTAGGACAACCTCGGCTCGATTGCACGCGAAATTGCGGACCGACAAACGCCGACTGCGAGTAGGCAGTGGGCGAAGATCGATCATCGATTCGAAACGTAAGAGCGTCCGTCAACTAGCAGACCGTAGGCACTCCATCGGCTCTAGAGTCTGTCATAAACGCGAGAGGCTCTGTCGGTATCGACCGAATTCCGACCCGGGGATGAAGCCGGACGAATGCTTGCCGGCTGCAACCAACCGCAGGTCTTTGGGCCGGTCGCTTGCCTCGCGCGCGGCGTGCACAGGAGTCTCCATAAGGCCGCTGGCAGGTGGTTGGCCCTGCGCTTCAACTCACGGTCCTCGACACGTCGGCTGCTGTTGCCCAAGGGAAACGATCTTGTCCGGGCGATGCCTGGTCAAGGCCGATCGCGGTCGAGTGTCTTGCCGAACGGATAGAAGATGTTCTGTACCGCATCACGGAGCTCTTCCAGGACTTGAGGCTTTGCGACCAGTTCGCGCACCCCGGCTGCCGCGGCCTGCGTGCGCAATTCGTCGTTGACGTAGCCTGAGACCATGATCACGGGCAAATCCGGCAGTGCATCGCGAATCGCCCTCGCGATCTCCAGGCCCGATGCGCCTGGCATATTAAAATCGGTCACGACCAGGTCTACGCTAAGCTTGCCGGAGCGCACGGCATCGAGCGCCTCGCGCTGTTCGAAGTAGCCGCTGACGCGATAGCCCCAGCGTTCGATCATCCGCTTGCTCGCGAACAGTTGCGATTCGTCGTCGTCGATGTAGAGGATATGCCGGCCGCGGCCTTCGGCGGCCTGCCCCGCGGTCTCGATCGTGTCGGGCGCGTCCGCCACATCATTCGTGCACGGAAAATACAACTCGAACCTGCTGCCCATGCCCGGTTCACTGTGTACGACGATCACCCCTTCGTGCGACTGTACGATGCCGTGCACCACGCACAGGCCCAGCCCGATGCCTTTGCCTGGCGGCTTCGTAGTGAAGAAGGGTTCGAAAACGCGCCGTTGCGTCGTCGCGTCCATGCCGTGCCCCGAGTCACTGACGTCGATGCGGGCGTACCGGCCGGGCCGAAGGCCGGGATGGGACCGCGCCGAGGTCTCGTCCAGCGTGACGCCTTCAACACGAATATCAATCGTCCCGGGCCGGCCTTCCATCGCTTGGGCCGCGTTGGCGCCCAAGTTCAGCAGTACCTGCGTCAACTGCGCCGAATCGCCGAGAATGGACGGCGCATCGGCGGCGCAGTGCCACTCGATCCGCGTTCCTCTGAGCAGCCCTGCACGCAGCAGGCTCACGCTTTCCTCGACGATCGAAGGAATCGATAGCACCTGGCGCGAAGTCGGCTGGCGCCGGCTGAAAGAGAGAATCTGTTGCACTAGGGACCTGGCACGGTGACCGGCCTTCTCGATTTCGGTCAGGCTCATCAGCGCCTGAGGGTTGTAGGAGACGTCCTGGCGCGCCAGTTCGGCGTTGATCAGTATGGTGCCGAGGATATTGTTGAAGTCGTGGGCGACCCCTGCCGCCAGGGTTCCGATCGCCTCCAGTTTCTGCGCTTCGCGCAGTTGGGCATCGAGCATTGCGCGTTGCTGCTCAGCCTTCTTTCGCTCGCTGATGTCGCGGACCACGGCAAGCAGGCCGGGACGGATGCCATCGCCCGCGTGCAATTGACTCACTGACGACTCGACGTGGATCACCTCGCCGCTGCGCTTGACGTGGACGTTTTCGCCGCGCCAACAGCCGGTCTCACGCAGCGCAGTCGCCGCGGCCGCTTCGTCTTCCGGGCGCAGCCAGCGATACTGAAAGATCTCGGAGAGATGGCGTCCAAGCGCCTCGGACGCGGAAACACCGTATTGCCGCTCGGCCGCGGCGTTGAGGTAGGTCACGCGCTGGCCGTCGTTGATGGTGATGACCGCGTCGCTCACTTGCGCGAGGACTTCCCCGCGGAAACGGTTTGATTCGGCGTCGAGGCCTTGCAGCAGAAAAACTTGAGCGCCGGCAGAGGTCTCAACGACGAGCCCATCAACCGCGCCGGTTCGGATAGCCTGCAGCGTCTCTTCCGCCTCCTGCAGTCGGGCGCGCAACTCGGCGTTTTGCGCGAGGAGCGCCGCGTCGGTGGGTGATTCTGCACGCACGGCGGGTCAGTGGCTTTCTGCGCAGGCACCCGGATCGGTCGCGTTGCGCAGATCCAGCCCTAGCAGGATACGTTCGGTCTGCGACATGTCGCCGATGAAGCGGCGCAGCGGCAGCGGCAGCTTCTTAATCAAGGTCGGCGCGGCGATGATCTGCTCGCCTTGGGCCAGCGTTGGGTGCTCGGAGATATCCACAACTTCCAGGTCGTAGCGTCCTCGCAGATGTTCCTCGCAAATCCTGCGAATGTTCACGATCGCACGTTCGGAGTTCCGCGTCGTGCCGGTGACGTAAAGCCGCAGGACGTAGCGCGCGTGATCGAGGTTCGCGGAGGCGGCTTCAAAGCCTGCAAGCGTGC
>JBIKKL010000531.1:0-3803 GCA_044360365.1 Burkholderiales bacterium
TGCTCGGACATACGTCGTCCTACCCGGCGACGGCCGCGGTGCGTGCGAAGCTGCCGTTCGATCCGGCGCGTGCGATCGTTCCAGTCGCGACGTTCGGCCGGGCGCCCATGCTCTTCGCCATCCATCCTTCGATTCCTGCCAAGAGCATCAAGGAGCTCGTGGCACTCGCCAAGAAAACCGAGTTCACCTACGGCTCATCGGGTGCCGGTGGAAACAATCACTTCTCGGGCGCGTTGTTCGCTTCCGCTGCCGGCGTCAAGATGACGCATGTTCCCTACAAAGGCATCGCCCCCGCGGTAACCGGGCTCGCCTCGGGCGAAGTCGAGATCGTAGTCGCCAGTGCCGCGGCACTGAACCCGCAAATACGGGCAAATCGCGTCCGAGTACTCGGCGTCACGACGCTTGAACCCTCCCCGCTCTTCCCGGATCTGCCTTCGATCGCGCAAGCCGGCGTGCCGGGCTACAACTACGAGCTCTGGTGGGGGATGTTCGCCGCGGCCGGCGTGCCGCGTGATCTGCTGGAGAAGATCAATGCCGATGTCAACAAGGCGCTCACCGGGCCGGAACTCAAGAAATTCATGGCTACAGAGAGCGCCATGCCCTGGCCGCAGACACTGAAGCAGCTCGAGGGCATGCTTGAAAGCGAAATCGCACGCTACAAGAAAGCGGCTCAGATCGCGAACATTCCGGCACAGTAGACGCACGCGCCGCGCTCAGCGCCCCGAGGGCGAAGCACACGGTGCTTCGCCCTTCGCGTTTCGCCGTTCACGCTTCACCGTCCACAGTGCACCCGCTCACCCTTCACGCGGACACGTGCGCTACTGTGCCTTGATCCCCGCCGCGCGTATCACCTTCGTCCACTTCGCGATTTCTCGTTCCACATAGCTCGTCGCTTCGGCGGGCGTGTTCGCCACCGGATCGGCGCCCTGCTGGGTCAGCTTCTCGCGCATGTCAGGCGCGCTGATGACGCGTACGAGCTCGCCGTGCCAGTAGTCTCGAATCGCAAGGGGCGTTTTCGCCGGCAGCGCGAATCCGTACCATGTCGTCACCTCGAACCCGGGCACCCCGCTCTCGGCGACGGTCGGAATCTCCGGTGCGGCGACCGAGCGCTTGGCACCGGTGACCGCTATGCCGCGCAGCTTGCCGGACCGGGCGTGCTGAATGACGCTCGGTACATTGCCGAAGTAAAGAACGAACGTGCCGGAAAAGAAATCGATCATGGCCGGCCCCGCACCCTTGTACGGAATGTGCACCCATTTGACGCCGGTCATGTACTGGAACAGTTCCGCGGACAGGTGCACCGTCGTGCCGATGCCGGACGATCCATAGTTGATATCCCCGGGCCGCTTCTTGGAGATCGCGATCAGCTCCTTGACGCTGCGCGGAGGAAACGAGGGATGGAGCACCAGCAGATTCTGGGACGCCGCAGCCACCGTCACGAACTGGAAGTCCTTCATGGAGTCGTACTTCAGGTTCATCATGGCCGGATTGGTCGCATGCCCGGGCGCAACCTGCAGCATCGTGTAGCCGTCGGGCGCTGCGGTGCGCACGAAAAGTTCGGACGCGATGGCGGTGTTGGCACCGCCGCGATTCTCGATGACGACGCCCTGCCCGATCTGTTCCGAAAGCTTCTGACCGATGAGACGGGCAATGATGTCGTTCGTGCCGCCGGGCGGAAAGCCCACGAGCATCCTCAGCGGCCGAGCTGGAAACCCGCTCGGCACCTGGGCAAACGCCTCTAGCGTCGGCGCTGCAAGCAGTGCAGCCAAGACGAACGCACGATTCCTCTTCATCTGGTTTCTCCTCGTTGTAATGGATGGGCTGCTACGCGACGCACCGATTGCCGGAACGTCGCGACGGCCTCATTGCGCCAAGGCTACTCTCAAGCCGTGGGCTTTGCGACGTATCCGTAGCGCCGGTTGGTCCGGCCGTCGCCGCTGCGCTCGTAATCGAGCTTCGCGAGGGCGATGCGGTCGGTTGCGAGTTCTGCGCGCCTGTCGTACTTGTAGAGCCGCGCGGAGTTGTCGCCGAAGATCTGCCGTTTCACCGCGCCGTCGGCGGGACCGAGCGGCGCGAACCCATACTTCTTCTGCATCTCGTCGGGAATCTCCAGCCGCCGCAAAGCCTCGATCTGCCACTGCGGCGCGCCCGTCCAGACGGCATCCGTGCCCCAGCAGACATGATCCGCACCGAGTCCCTTGACGAGCTGCCCCATCATCGCCGCGCACAGGCGCGGTTCGGCGACCGTGCTCTGAGCGAAGATCTGGCCGAGATCGCCATAGACATTCTTGACCCCGAACTTCTCGGGAATCTCGGCCAGATCGGTCACCCAGTCGACGCGCCCCGTCTTCTCGAACTGCTCCCAGCCGAGCGCGAACGCGCCGCCGGTGAAGCGAAACCCCGAGTGGTAGATGATGAAGTTGAGCTGCGGCCAGTCCTTCGCGGCTTTGCCGACGTCGCTCACGTCGGCGTACTTCACGAGATCCGGGAAGCGCTTGGTCACCGACGGCGGATACAGCCCCTTGTGCACGCATACGTTCACGAGCCCGGCCTTCACCAGCCGCTCGTAGAACGGGTAGAGCAGCTTCTCGTCGTCCATGCGCCACGGATGCTTCGACAGATGCTTGTTGGTGTTGTCGCCGACCGAATACCCCTTGAACGAGTCGGGCTTGAGGCGCTCGATGTCGTGCTCGACCTTCTCCATCCAGCCCGGCGTGCCCGGCATGAAGATCGCATGCGAGAACATTCGCTTCGAGCCGGCAAGCTTGTTGACCTTCGCGCGCGCGTCGTCCTTCATCTCGTTGGTGAGGAACCAGTCGCGCGGCTCCTCCGAGCCGGAGCCCGAAATGAGCGCCACCTTGGTGTCGCTGTCGAAATAGATTTCCTTGAAGTAGTTCGCGAACTTCAGATCGTCGATCGTCTGCGGCTTGCCGGCGAGCGCAGGGTTCCAGCCGGCCTTGCCGACCGCTTCGCGCTGGCGCACGAACCCTTCGAGGCGCGTGTCGTCGCGCAGAAAATGCGTGTGCATGTCCATGATGAACTGATCGGCCAGCGACTTCGCACGCTCGTTGGCCATGTCGGGCGTGGCTGCCTCGGCACGACTCACGCCGAAGAGCGGACCGTAGACGTCGTTCATGGCGAGGAACGCCGCTGCCATACCCGAGGCTGTCTTGAAGAAACGCCTGCGCGTCATGCCCTGATGTTTCGCGAGTTCCGAGCCCAGGCTCTTGATTCGCGCTTCGACCTGCTTCTGGCGCTCCGTTTGCGGGGAGGGAAGAAACTCGTCGCTCGACACGAACTGCGTCGGGATGGGAGAGGGGAAAGCGTGGGTTTCGGCGGGCAGCAGACTGCGCAGTTCGTCGTCGTCGAGCTGGGGCATGTTCGAATCCTCCGTAGGGCCAGGGGAGATCCCATGGGTCGCCATCGCATGACGATGACCGGTGCGGAAGATTCGCATCGCATCGTCACGTATGTCAAACGCGAAATGGCGCGACAAACGTTGTTGCAGCGCCGTAACCGATCCCTCCTCGCGGCGATGGGATTCGGTCGAGCAAAAATGTGACCAGTAGTGGTAGCGGCGACCTGCCTTCGCGATGATAATGATCCGCCTGGCGCAATCGGACGACCGTGGCGGCGCCGGACGAGATTGCGATCCCGAATCGATCGGCCCTCCGGGCAGCGTTCAATGCGCTGCTGCAGCAGCGTCCGCTCCGGCATCGCGCATTCACACCCTGTCGACCGAGGAACGACCATGATCTACGAATTCAGAACCTACGACCTCAAGCCCGGCTCGCAAGCCGAAG
>JBIKKL010000532.1:0-3796 GCA_044360365.1 Burkholderiales bacterium
CACCCTCCGTTGCCCCGGGCGCACAGGAAGCAGACCGCAGCGGGAGAAACTTCGACGGACGCGGCGGCGAACGCCGTGCCGACGAGGGACGGTCGCGTCAACCACCGGCTCAGCAGGCACCGATCGCGCAGCCGCGCAGCTCGCCGCAACAACAACCGACGCAACCGACGCAGCGGTTTCTGGATGCCAATGAAGAACGTCCCGCACACCGGCGGCCACGCGAGCCGCGTGACTGATCGGGAGCACACCCACCCGGCGCATCAAGGCAGAGCGGGCACAACCTGCCCGCTCGTCGATCCTTCGTCTTGCGAATGCAGGATCAGTCGCAGCAGGCGCCGCCGCCCCGCTTGGGACACCCCGCAGGGCGGCTGTCCGGCGGCACGGGGCAGCGGTTCATCTCGAAGGGCGACTTCTGCAGAAAGCAGGTGAGTCCACTCGTCAGGGCACCCATTGCCCAGAAGAAGAAGAAGAATACCGAGTACGTTGCAGTCGGCGTCAACTCGAGGGGATTGCCGAACAGCATGATTTCGCCCGGATCGATGAGTGCGAAGAACAGCATTTCCGAAACGGCTGCCACCAGAAAAGAAGGCCAGAGGACCCAGGCGATGCGGTGCTTCCTGTCGTATTCGCTGCCTTGCACCTGCACCGGCATCGTTTCGCCTAGGATTGCCATGACAAGCTCCCCCTCGTGTGTTGCGGCGCCTGGAGTTCGCCGCGTATCCGCCACTGCCCTGCAGCGCTCTCTACGTAGACGTGCCAGCGTCCCGCAGGAAGTGCACCGATACGACCAACGTAAACGTCGTTTCCGGCAGACTGCAATCGGATGTGCTGATCAAGGCCCGCACGTGTCGGGTGGTTGAGGGTAAGCACGAGATCGTCCTTCGTGCCGGGACCGCCCCGAAGGTCGATACGCACGGCGCCGCCGGTATGGGACTCGATCTCGATGTCGCCCCGAATGCCGAGTTCCTTCGCCTTGTGCATGCGGGCGAGCTGCTTGTTCACCGCGAGCCCCTGCTTGTAGTAATCCTCGGCAACGAGCCCGTCGAACGATTCCACGGCAATCGCGAACGTGATGATGCCTGCGATGACCGCGGTTGCAGGTGCCACCATGATGATCCACGGCCAGGGTTCGCGGTACCAGGGATTGGTGCGTGCGGTCGACATGTTTGATTCTCCGTCAGCGGGCAAAGAACACCGACTTCTCATGGACCGCGATCGCTGCGTCCTCGGTCGCGGTGAGGTGGAACTGCACAGGGTTGGAACCGCGCTTCAATTGATCCCCCGCCGCCCGCACACGCACCGGGAACGTGAGCGTGGTCGCGCCCGGGACATCCAGCGGCTTGTCGAGAATCACTTCCATGGGCACCGCACCGGTCACGGTGACGCGATAGATATGCGGCCGCTCTTCGGCATTCATGATCTGCAGCCGGTAGATGTTCTCCAGCCGACCGTCATCGACATCGCGAACCATCGCCACCCGATCGCGGATGATGTTCATCTTGAGCGGCGTGCGCATCGACAAACCGACGATCCATGCCGCGATGATCAAGGCCAGTATGCTCGAGTAGATGAGAACGCGCGGACGAAACACGCGGCTCACCACCTTGTCCGCGGGCACGATGCCTGCCACGGCATTCTCCGTCGAATACCGTATGAGGCCCCGCGGATAGCCCATCTTGTCCATCACCTGATTGCAGCCATCAATGCAAGCTGCACAGCCGATGCATTCGTACTGCATCCCGTTGCGGATATCGATGCCGGTGGGACAAACCTGGACGCAGATCCCGCAATCGACGCAGGATCCCATGCCCTTGGCCTTGAAATCGACCGACTTGCCGCGAGCACCCCTGGGTTCGCCGCGTCCGGCATCGTAAGTCACGACGAGCGTATCCCGATCGAACATCACCCCCTGGAACCGAGCATAGGGACACATGTACTTGCAGACCTGCTCTCGCATCCAGCCGGCATTGCCGTAGGTCGCAAAACCGTAGAAGAGCACCCAGAAGGTTTCCCACGGCCCGGTCCGGAACGTCATCACCACACCGACCAGTTCATGGATCGGCGTGAAGTAGCCCACGAATGTAAAACCGGTCCACAGCGACAGGAGAATCCACAGGCCGTGCTTGGTCGCCTTCAGACCGATTTTGCGTGCGCTCGCGCCCTCCTTGTCGAGCCGCATCTGCTTCATGCGATCGCCCTCGACGAGGCGCTCGATCCAGAGGAAGATTTCCGTGTAGACCGTCTGCGGACACGCATACCCGCACCAGAGCCGCCCGCCGATCGCGGTAAACAGGAAGAGCGAAAAGGCGCTGATGACCAGCACCCCGGTCAGAAAAATGAAGTCCTGCGGCCAGAGCACCAGACCGAAGATGTAGAACTTGCGATTGACCAGATCGAACAGCACGGCCTGGCGGTCGTTCCACATGAGCCAGGGCATACCGTAAAAGACCAGTTGAGTCAGCATGACCAGGGATACACGCCAAGTGGCAAACCAGCCGGTGACCGCGCGTGGATAGATCTTCTGCCGAATGGCGTAGAGCGACTGCTCGACCGCTTCGTCGGCCGCACCCTTGACCACTTTCAGCTTGTTGACTGGACTTTCCATGACTTCCTACATGAATTCTGAAACGCATGGAACATCATGCCGTTCCCGACGTGAGCAGCCCGGATGAGCCCGGGCTGCGTGCCACACTTCTACTTCGCGGGCGGGCTGCTCTTGCCGAGCCCCATCACATAGGCCGCGAGCAGATGCACCTTGGCTTCACCGAGCAGATCCTTGTGCCCGGGCATTACGCCGTTGCGTCCCTTGGTGATCGTTTCGATGATCGCCGCTTCCGACCCGCCGTAGAGCCAGATCCCATCCGTGAGATTGGGCGCACCGAGTGCCGGATTGCCTTTGCCATCGACGCCATGGCACGCTCCGCAGACCGTGAACTTCTCCTTGCCCCGCTGAGCACGCAACGCTTCATGCGTACGCCCTGCAAGCGCCAGGACGTAGTTGGCGACGTCCTTCACGTCCTCCGCAGTGCCGACGGATGCAGCCTGAGGCGGCATCATGCCGCTGCGCCCGTCCATGATGCTGGTCTTGATGAGATCCGGCGTACCACCCCACAGCCAGTCGCTGTCGCGCAGGCTGGGGAAGCCCCGCGTACCGCCGCCGTCCGATCCATGGCACTGGGCGCAATGATTCAGGAAGAGACGTTGCCCCATCTGCTGTGCCTGGGGATCCGCGGCAACCGCAGTGAGATCCATCTTCACGTATTTGTCGTAGAGCGGCCCGAACTGCTGCTGCGCTGCTGCCATCTCCTCGTCGAGTTGCTTCTTCGAACTCCAGCCCAGACTGCCGCCGAAGCTGCCCAGCCCGGGGAAGATCGCGAGATACACAAACGCAAACACGATGGTGAGGTAGAACAGCCACATCCACCACCGAGGCAGCGGATTGTTGTACTCCGCGAGCGTCTCGTCCCAGACATGACCCGTTGTGTCGGGCTGACCGGCTTTGATCTTCTGCTTCGACTGCATGTATAGAAAGACCCCGCAGCCAACGATCGAAGCCACCGTCAGAACCGCGATGTAGACGTTCCAAACACCACTGGTGAAATCGGCCATCTTCTTATCCCCTGCGCTCGTCGCTTCGGAGGCCGGCGCGCGTCGCGGCATCCACATCGTCATCTTCCAGAACGGAGGCCGCGTCCCGATCGAACCGGTCTCGCCGGCTGGGCCCGTAGGCCCACCAGACGACGCCCGCGAACGCAAGCACCGCCAGCACCATGACCACTTCTCTTATGATATTGAT
>JBIKKL010000161.1:0-8907 GCA_044360365.1 Burkholderiales bacterium
GACGTTGCGCTCGTCGCCTTTGGCGTACTTCTCGAGCAGTACGTCGAGGCTGACCTGCTGGGGCGGGATGCTGAGATGGGTATCGTTGAGTTTCATGCCTTCCATCCTCTGTGCGACGTGCTTGGTTTTGTGTGGCGGCTCTTTTTTTGCGGCGGTCGGCAGGGGACGGCGACGGCCCGCGCAAGTGTGGAATTTACCGCGTTCGCTGGCTCATTGGGTGAGCTTCTCGGGATGAATTTTGCGATTGGCGAAAAGTCGTGTCTTCGCGGCGTGTTGCAGTCCGAACTTGATGTGGATCAGAACGAGCGGTGGCGAAAATCGGGTACGCTCGATCGCCGGCC
The DNA here is from genome assembly GCA_044360365.1 of Burkholderiales bacterium. Taxonomy (GTDB): domain Bacteria; phylum Pseudomonadota; class Gammaproteobacteria; order Burkholderiales; family WYBJ01; genus WYBJ01. Next base: position 342 of record JBIKKL010000161.1, read on the forward strand.
TGTGGTGTGTCTGCGACACCGAATTGCTCCGGTGTTCGAAAACGTCCGCTGCCGACTCCGAGTTCGGGTGTCGGCGCTGCAGGAATGCAAGAATAGGCATTTGTGTTCCCCTCCTCCTGGTTGCCCGCCCTCGCTTCCCGTTACGACGCTTGCATGAGCGCCGCCGAAGCAAGGAAATGACGCGCAAACTTCGTTCTGCTGTCAGCCTATCCGGGGTCTCGTTCGTTACATGCTTGCTCATCAACCTTGTTCGGACCAGTGTGTCGCCATGCGCGTTTGCCCTAGCCGCCGTTTGCGGGTTCTGACCGTCCTTCTTGCCCTGCTGCCGGGCTTCGCCGCAGCCAACACACCCGCGAACTCCTCACAGACGGAGCCCGCGCCGTTGCTTGCCCCGGTGGCGGAAGGCCGGGTGGGGTCGGTCGCGCGTCTGCTCGCGGGGTTGGCGCCCACGGTCGCGAGTCATGACGCAATCGCTAACTCGACCGAGTGGCAAGCCCATCGGGATCAGGTCCAGGCCGGCTGGGCCAGGGTCAAGTCCGGGCGCGGCGGCGTGATGTCGAAGTGGCGCGACGGTGCCATCCGCAGCGCGTGCACCGGCTCGGGCACGCTGCTCTATCCATTCAGCGGTCCGGATTTCATGAACGCCTACGTGCTCTTCCCGGGGTGCAGGAACTACATTTTGTTCGGTCTGGAGATGCCGGGGGACGTACCCGAGCTCGAAAAGCTCGATCGGGCGGCGTTGGGCAAGCTGCTGGCGGATGTCCGCGTTGCCGTAGGCGATCTGGTCGAGCGCAACTACTTCATCACGTCGCGCATGTCGCGCCAGCTCCATACCTCGCAGTTGAAGGGTGTCGTGCCGGTGCTGCTCGCCTCGATGGCGCTCGCAGGTGTCGATGTGAAGTCGGTCGAATCGCTCGAACTGCCCGCCTTGCCGCGGGCGGACGAAGAAGGTGCCGAAACCCAAGCCGGCGCCAAGCCGTGGCGAAAGTTGCGCGCGGTGCAGATCACCTTTCAGCGCCCGGGTGCGGCCAAACCGCAGACGCTGCAGTACTTCTCGGTCGATGCCACGAACAAGGGCGTTGCGCCGTATCCCGAGTTCCTCGCGCATCTGCGCAGCGTGAAGCCGGCGCCGATGCTGATCAAGTCCGCCTCTTACCTGCTGCAGGACAGGCAGTTCCGCCTGGTGCGCGACACACTGCTGGAATCCGCCGAGTTCCTCGTCCAGGACGACACGGGCATGCCCTACGAGGTGCTGAAGGAACACGGTTGGGAAGTGAATCTCTATGGCGGCTACCGCAAGCCGATACATCCGTTCCACTGGGCCTACCAGTCCAAGCTCGACGCCGCGTACAAGGCCGGGACGCCAGGAGAACTGCCGTTCTCGTTCAGCTACCATTGGAATGGTGGAAAATCCAACGCCATGGTCGCGCGTCGTTTGTCTGTTCAGGCGGCCGCGCCGGCCGCCGTACTGGGTACGCCTTTGCCGGCCAACCCGCGCTGATCCGTTCGTCGGCCTATGGAGGCGCCTGCTCGGCGCGACGGGGCGCTTGCTCCCTCGTATCGGCGCTTGGTCGGGCGGTCTCGTTGTCATTGCAGCCACCTGCATCCCGAACACCTCGACTGGCGCGGAACGACGGGGTACTCCATTGAAGAGCGATTACTTCAAGACCTCCGACGGCGTACGTCTGCACGTCCTCGAATCGCGCGCAACGCCGGCCGAATCTGGACCCGTACTTGCGTTCGTGCCCGGCTGGTCGATGCCCGCCTCGATCTGGTCTGCGCAGATGACCGCCCTCGGTTCGAAGTACCGGACCGTCGCCCTCGATCCCCGAGGTCAGGGCGGATCGGAGATACCTGCCGACGGCTACACAGTCGAGCGTCGCGCGCGCGACATCTCGGAATTCCTCGAACGCTATCCCCGGGTTGTCCTGATCGGCTGGTCGCTGGGCGCGCTCGAAGTCCTGCACTATGTGCATGCGCATGGTGACGACAAGGTCACGGCTCTGGTGCTGGTGGACAGCTCCGTCGGCGAGCTGCCCCGGCCACCCGACGGCAGCTTCACCGAACAACTGGCGCAGGATCGTCGCAAGTCCCTGGAGACGTTCGTCCACGCGATCTTCCGTACCAGGCGGCCGGAGGCGCAGTACCGGGATCTGCTTCAGGGTGCGCTGCGCCTGCCGCTGCAGGCGAGCATCGACCTTCTGTCGTACCCGCAACCCCGGGAGCACTGGCGCGACATCGCGTGGGCTTTCAGGAAGCCGCTCATGTACGTCGTCACGCCGCAGTTCGCCGCGCAAGCCGGCAATCTGCATCGCAATCGCCCGGGCACCCGGATCGAGGTCTTCGATCAGGCCGGCCATGCCTTGTTCGCGGACGAACCGCAGCGCTTCAACGCGCTGATCGAAGACTTCGTTCGCGGACTGAAGTAAACGCCGCCGGTCTCATGCCGGTGCGGTCGAGCGCTCTCGCAGAAAGGCGCCCAGGATTTCGGCCGTGTGGGAAACGACCTTCGTCCTGCGGAGCGCAGCGACGATGTCTTCGGGCGCGCCTTGCGCGACGATGGTCCCGCCGCGGTCCCCGCCTTCCGGACCGAGGTCCACGATCCAGTCGGCTTCGGCCATGACATCGAGATTGTGCTCGATCACGACGACGCTGTTGCCGGCATCCACCAGGCGATGCAGCACGTGGATGAGCTTTTCGACATCGGCCATGTGCAGCCCGACGGTCGGTTCGTCCAGCACGTACAGCGACATCGGCGAGCGGCTCGCCCGGCGCGGCAGCTGATCCTTGCCGTCGTTGCGGCTGCGGGCGAGTTCGGTGACGAGTTTGATCCGCTGCGCCTCGCCCCCGGATAGCGTCGGACTTTGCTGACCCAGCGTCAGGTAGCCCAGCCCGACATCCTGCAGCAGGCGCAGCGAGTGATGGATCGTGCGGTGGAAGGAAAAGAAGTCGACCGCTTCGTCGACACTCATCGCAAGTACCTCGCCGATCGACTTGCCCTTGAAGGGAACGGCGAGCGTTTCCGGATCGAAGCGCGCGCCGTTGCAGACTTCGCACAACACCTTCACGTCGGGCAGGAAGCTCATTTCGATGCGCTTGATGCCTTGTCCTTCGCAATTCGAACACCGACCGCCGGTCGTGTTGAAGGAGAAGCGGCTGGCGCCGAAGCCGCGCATGCGAGCTTCCGTGGTTTCGGCATAGAGGCGGCGGATGGCATCCCAGAAGCCGACGTAGGTCGCCGGGCACGAGCGCGGCGTCTTGCCGATCGGCGTCTGGTCGACTTCGAGCACGCGTTCGATCGGTTCCCACCCATGCACTGCCTTGCAGCCGCGCAACTCGACCGGCTTTTCAGCCTTGCGCTGGCTCACGAGCCGCGTGATGTTCTCGCGCAGCACGTCGCGCGCGAGACTGCTCTTGCCGCTGCCCGAGACGCCGGTGATGACCACGAGGCGCTCGTGTGGAATCCTCGCGCCCACCTGCTTCAGGTTGTGCAGACCTGCGCCCACGATTTCTATCGAGGGCGTATCGGGTGTGACAAGGCGTCGCGGGGCGAAGGGATGTCGCAGCGGTGCGGCGAGGAACCGTCCCGTCATCGATGCCGGACAGGCGATGAGTTCAGCGGCGGTGCCTGCGGCAACGACGTATCCCCCGCGGCTGCCGGCGCCCGGCCCCAGATCGATGACGTGGTCGGCGCGGCGTATGGTGTCCTCGTCGTGTTCGACGACGACGAGCGTGTTGCCCTTGCGTTCGAGCTTCGAGAGCGTATCGAGCAGGATCGCGTTGTCGCGGGGATGTAAGCCGATGGTCGGCTCGTCCAGGATGTAGCACACCCCGCGCAGGTTCGACCCGAGCTGGGCGGCGAGCCGGATGCGTTGCGCTTCGCCGCCGGAGAGGGTCGGCGCGGCGCGGTCGAGGGCGAGGTAGTCGAGCCCGACCTCCTTCAGAAACGCAAGACGCGAGTTCAGTTCGGCCACGCAGTCCCGTGCGATCTCGGCTTCACGGCCCGCGAGGCGCAGCCTGTCGAAGAACGACGCGGCTTCACCGACGGCGAGCTTCGTCATCGTCGCGATGTTCTGATCCCGGTAGCGCACCGCGAGCGCTACCGGATTCAGGCGCTGTCCGCTGCATGTCGGACAAGGCTCCTCGGCTGCTTCGTACCCATCGTTCCACCCGATCTCTTCGCCCGTCTGTTCGGCATCGAAGCCCGAAAGCGCCAGACCCGTGCCGTAGCAGGCGTCGCACCAGCCATGTTTCGAGTTGAACGAGAACAGGCGCGGATCGAGTTCCGGGAAGCTGCGCGAGCAGCTGGGGCATGCGCGCTTGGTCGAAAAGACCGTCGTTTCCATGATCGCGAGGGAAGGATCGTTCTTCTCCATGGCGGCGGCGAGTGCGTTCAGCGGCGAGAGGACGTGCACCACGCCCTTGCCCAGCTCGAGAGCTTGCGCAAGTGCGCTGCGCAGCGCGGTTTCGTTGTCGGGGCGTACCTGTACATCGGCCACGGGCAACTCGATCGTGTGTTCATGGAAGCGATCCAGACGCGGCCAGCGCCCGGTCGGCAGGAAGTTGCCGTCGACGCGCAGGTGCGTATAGCCCTTCGCGCCGGCCCATTTCGCGAGATCGGTGTAGTAGCCCTTGCGAGCGATCACGAGGGGTGCCATGAGCCCGATGCGTTTGCCCCGATAGTGCTTGAGCAGGCTGGCGACGATGGCATCCTGCGTCTGCGGTTCGATCGGCACGTTGCAGTCGGGGCAGTACTGCGTGCCGAGCTTCATGTAGAGCACGCGCAGGAAGTGATACACCTCGGTCAGCGTGGCGACCGTGCTCTTGCGTCCGCCCCGGCTGGTACGCTGTTCGATGGCGACTGTCGGCGGAATGCCGAAGATTGCATCCACGTCCGGGCGCGACGCCGGCTGCACGAACTGGCGCGCATAGGCATTCAGCGATTCGAGATAACGGCGCTGTCCTTCGGCAAACAGCACGTCGAAGGCGAGCGTGCTCTTGCCGCTGCCCGACACGCCTGTGATCACCGTGAAGCGATTGCGCGGCACGGCGACGTCGATGCTGCGCAGGTTGTGCTCGCGCGCGTTGTGAATCCGGATCGACTCCGAAAAACTGTTCCAGGCACGGTTTTCCTCGACGACCAGCGGGTCGGCGGCCTTGATCTCCAGGCGGTACTCCCGCAGTGCCTTCGCGGTATGGGACGACGGGTGCTGCATGACCTGGGCGGGCGTTCCAGCGCAGATGACTTCTCCGCCGCCGGTGCCGCCTTCAGGACCGAGATCGACGATCCAGTCTGCCGAGCGTATGACATCGAGATTGTGCTCGATCACGATGAGCGAGTGCCCGACGCTCAGCAGCTGATCGAACGCACGCAGCAGCCTGGCGATGTCCTCGAAGTGCAGGCCCGTCGTGGGCTCGTCGAATAGAAAAAGCTTGCCCGCCGGTGCGTTGCCCTTCGAGTTGCTCAGAGCCTCGACGAGATGGCCGGCGAGTTTGAGTCGCTGCGCTTCACCCCCCGACAAGGTGGGGACGGGCTGACCGAGCCGCAGATATTCCAGGCCGACATCGTTGAGCGGCTGCAGTGCCGCCTTGACGTCCGCCTGGCCGGCGAAGAAGTCGAGCGCCTGCACGACCGTCATCTCCAGCACATCGGCCATCGACGCGCTGCGCGAGCCGTCGGTGCTCGCGACCGTCACTTCGAGCACTTCGGCACGGAAGCGCTTCCCATCGCAATCCGGGCAACGCAGATACACGTCGGAGAGGAACTGCATTTCGACGTGCTCGAAGCCGTTGCCGCTGCACGTGGGACAGCGCCCGTTGCCGGAATTGAAGCTGAACGTGCCGGCCGTGTAGCTGCGTTCCTTTGCGAGCGGTGCCGAGGCGAAGCGCTTGCGGATCGCATCGAATGCGCCGACATAGCTTGCCGGGTTCGATCGCGTCGTGCGGCCGATCGGCGTTTGATCGACCATCACGACTTCACCGACGGCTTCGTGGCCGCGCAGTTCGCGATAGCGGCCCGGCGTCTCGGTCGGCTTGCCCTTGGTCTTGAGCAGTGCGGCGTAGAGCACGTCGTGCACCAGCGTCGACTTGCCCGAGCCGGAGACGCCCGTAATGCAGACGAGCCGATTGAGCGGCAGCGCGACATCGACGTTGCGCAGATTGTGCTCGGCAGCGCCCAACAGCTCGATGTGCGGCGTCGCTTCGTCGACGGCACGCGACTTGTGCGCGCGCTCGACCCGTCTGCGGCCGGACAGGTATTCCGCCGTCAACGAGCCCGTTGCGTCTGCAATGCCGGCCGGACGACCGAAATAGACCACCTCACCGCCGCGTTCGCCCGGCCCCGGCCCCATGTCGAGCAGGCGATCCGCCTCGAGCATGATCTGCGGATCGTGCTCGACGACGACCAGCGAGTTGCCGGCATCGCGCAGCTTGTGCATGACGCCGATGACACGACTCATGTCGCGCGGATGCAGACCGATCGAGGGCTCGTCCAGCACGAACAGCGTGTTGACCAGCGACGTGCCGAGCGCCGTGGTGAGATTGATGCGCTGGACTTCGCCGCCCGACAGCGTTCGCGATTGCCGGTCGAGCGTCAGATAGCCCAATCCCACCTCGCACAGATAGCTCAATCGAGCGCGGATCTCGGTCAGCAGCAGATCGGTCGCCTGATCGAGCGGCGAAGGCAAGTGAACCGACGCAAAGAAATCGCGGCAGCGCTCGATCGGCAACAGCATGAGATCGTGCACCGTGAGGCCGGGCAGGGCTTCGAGCGTGCTGCGATCGAAACCGGCGCCTTGGGGAAGAAAGCGTGGTGTCGCCGCAAGTGCAGCATCCGCATCCTCGCGCGAGCCCAGTCGCCAGGCGAGCGCATCGGGCTTCAGTCGGGCGCCTTCGCAGCTCGTGCACGGCGTGTAGGCACGATAGCGCGAGAGCAGAACGCGAATGTGCATCTTGTACGCTTTGGTCTCGAGCCAGACGAAGAAGCGCCGCACGCCATACCACGTGCCGGGCCACGACTTGCGCCAGTTCACCCAGTCGTCTTCGCCTTCGAGTACCCAACGTCGATGCGCCGCCGACAGTTCGTTGAACGGCACGTCGAGCGGCACCTTGCGCAGCTTGGCGTACTTTTCCAGATCGTCCTGACATTCCTTGAAGCTCTGCGTCTGCCAGGGGCGTACGGCGCCGTCGCGCAGGCTCTTCGATTCGTCGGGGACGATGAGTCCGAAATCGATGCCGATCACGCGTCCGAAGCCGCGGCATGTTTCGCACGCACCCACGGGCGAATTGAACGAGAAGAAACTCGGTGTGGGATCGGCGTAGTGGATGTCGCAATGGGCGCAGTGCAGGCTCGACGAGAAACGCCAGACGGGACGCTTCGGGGGCAGGTCACGGCTTCGGGACGCAGGACGGTGGTCTGTCGGCGAAGCGCGCAAACTGCGGTCTGTTCCCGATTCATCCGCCGACTCGACGACGTGCACGTCGACCCGCCCCTGGCCCACGCGCAACGCGGCTTCGAGCGCTTCGGCGACGCGTGCGTTCTGCGCATTGCTCATGCGGAATCGATCCTGCACCACGTCGATGCTGCGCTCACGCTCGCTGTGGATGCGCGTATACCCTTGTCCTTCCAGCAGCTTCAGCACTTCGGCGGCGCTGAAGTTCTCGGGGATCGTGACCGGAAACGTTACGATCAGCCGTGGATCACCGGCGGCAGCGGCGCGATCCCGCAGGTCCGCGAGTATCGATGTCGGCGTATCCCGGCGCACCGGCGCCCCGCAGCATCGACACGCGAGGGTGCCTGCGCGGGCGAAGAGCAGCTTCAGGTGATCGTTCAACTCCGTCATCGTGCCGACCGTCGAGCGCGACGTGCGTACCGGATTCGTCTGATCGATCGCGATGGCCGGCGGTATGCCTTCGATGCGATCGACCTGGGGCTTGTCCATGCGGTCGAGAAACTGGCGCGCATACGGCGAGAAGGTCTCGACGTAGCGCCGCTGACCTTCCGCGTAGAGGGTGTCGAAGACGAGCGACGACTTGCCCGAGCCCGAGACGCCGGTCACCACGATCAGTTCGTTGAGCGGCAGGGCGAGGTCGAGGTGCTTGAGGTTGTTCTGGCGCGCGCCATGAATGACGATCGCGCCGGTGGAAGCGGGCGTGGACAAGGGAGGAGTCACTCGTGGAAGGATGGCCTGCGCTCGGAACCTGCCATGCTGGCGAGGCCGATACGGCTGGTATTCTACCGCCAAGCCCGCTGAGACCCGTGCAGTGCGTCGCGGTTTCCTCGGTGCCCATCCATCGTGGAGACGTTCGTGGTGGTGAGGCCTCTGCGGGCAAACCAGACGTTCCGGGTCGGGATCGCGCGGTGTTTGATGCCATCGCGATGCATTCCGTCGGCGCCGACCGCTTTCGAGGCCTTAGAATGTGACATCCCGCGTAAGGCGATTCCAGCACGGAATTCAAAGGGGGCGGGACCACACGACATCGACGGAGGAGGACGCCATGCCGTACATTCAATCGGACGGAGCGCAGCTGTACTACGAGGAGGCCGGTAGCGGTACCCCCATCGTGT
>JBIKKL010000446.1:0-4525 GCA_044360365.1 Burkholderiales bacterium
ACGAGTTCTCCGGCGATCTCTACAGCTGGGAGAAGCAGATCCAGCACTTCAGCCGTCGCCATCGATGCATCGCATTCAATGCGCGCGGTTATCCGCCCTCCGAAGTGCCCAGGCAACTGTCTCTCTATTCGCATCGGCATGCCGTGGACGACATCGCGGCGGTGATGCGGGCCTTGAAGATCCCGAAGGCGCACATCGTCGGCTGCTCGATGGGCTCGCGTTCGACGCTCGATTTCGGACTCGACTACCCGCGCATGGCCTTGTCGCTCACCATGATCGGCATCGGCAGCGGCGCCGATCCGCGCAATCGCGAGGCCTTCGCCAAGGCGAGCGAGGCGCGCGCCCGAGAATACGAGGAAGCCGGCCTGGCCACCGTATTGAAGAAGCTGCAGGTGGCGCCGAACCGCATTCGTTTGAAGACCAAGAATCCACGCGCGTGGGAGGATTTCTGTCGTCGCTTCATGGAGCATTCGGCCCAGGGGTGCGCGAACATCACGCGGCGGGTGCAGGGGCGACGGCCGTCGCTCTACGGCATGGGCAAGGCCCTCGCTGCAATGCGTGTGCCGGCGCACGTCGTCGTGGGGGACGAAGATCCGGCCGCGCTCGACTCGGGTCTCTACATGAAGCGCGTCGCGCCGGCCGTGCGCTTGAGCGTCGTCGCGGCGACGGGGCATCTCGTCAATCTCGAAGAGCCCGATCTGCTCCACGCACTTACCGAGGATTTCCTTGCGCTCGTCGAATCGGGCCGCTGGCGGCCGACGGCGTCATGAGGCGTCGCCTGCCTGGATAAAATAGACTGCGACTTCAACCCAGCCATACGAGAAGGACCCTCCATGATTCTTCGCAGCGCTTCCATCGTTCTCATTGCGACCGCCTGGTTGACCGGTGCGGCCCACGCTCAGGCCTATCCGGATCGCCCGATACGCATCGTCGTGCCGTATCCGCCGGGTGCGTCGGTCGATTACACGGCGCGTCTGATGGGCGGCAAGCTGAGTGAAGCGTTGGGTCAACCGGTGGTGATCGACAACCGGGGCGGCGCGGGCGGCGTGATCGCGGGAGAGATTGCGGCCCGAGCGGCGCCAGACGGCTACACGCTGTTCTTCGGCACCCCGGCATCGTTGTGCATCTCGCCCGCGATTCGCAAGACGCCCTACGACACCCAGCGCGACTTCGCCCCCATCAGCCGTCTGGTCATGAACTCGCAGGTGGTGGTCGCATTGCCGAGCTTTCCGGCCAACAACGTCGCCGAACTGATCAAGCTCGCCAAGGCAGCGCCCGGCAAGTACAGCTATGCCTCGGTCGGATTGGGCAGCCCCCAGAACCTAGGCATGGAGTTGCTCAAGCATCGGACGCAGATCGATCTCGTGCACGTGCCCTACAAGGGGGGCGGTCCGGCGATGACCGACGTTCTGGCCGGCCGGATACAGGTCTACATGGCGAGCATTCCGGGCATGCTCCCGCACATCAAGAACGGCAAGCTGAAGGTGTTGGGGGTCGCTGGCCTGTCGCGCGTGAGCGTTTTCCCCAATGTGCCGACCATCGTCGAATCGGTGCCCGGATACGAGTTCGTCGGCACTTGGTACGGCATGTTCGCACCGGCCAAAACGGCGCCTGCGATCCTCAAGCGCGTACACGACGTGTTGAATGCCACCTTGCAGACCGAAGAGATCAGGCAGACGCTGCAGACGCAGGGTTCCGAGCCCAGCCCCATGACGATGGAGGCGTTCGCGAAGTTCGTACGCGACGATTGCCCGAACTGGGCGCGTGGGGTGCAACTCGCAGGCGTCAAGTAGACCGAGGGTCGGCGCGCGACTCGCCGGGGGCACGATCCACGCATGCGACACGGCCGTGGAGCTGTATACGGTGCGCGGATCAGCCTTCGAGATGGTGCGTCGGGTCGGCGGTCCATCGCTGGAAGCCGGGACGGGCCTGGATCTCGGCATAGTAGCGCGCGACGTTGGGAAATGCCGGGCCTGCGAGGCCGAAGATGTGCCAGCGATGCACCCGGATGCCGACGCCGATATCGCCATAGCTGAACCGCTCGCCGCACATGAAGCGGGTGCGGCCCAGCTGATCTTCCACGATGCGCAGGGCCTTGATGAACGCAAGGCGTGCGTGTTCCAGCACGGCCGGATCGCGCTGCGCTTCGGGCAGACGCACGAGGTGCATCGCCATTTCGTGCTGCGGTGGCAGCAGTTCATTGTTCTCGAAGTCGAGCCAGCGGCTCGCCGAGGCAAACGTGCGGACATCGTTGCCGTACAGAGAATCGGGCGCATAGCGCATCGCGAGGTAGCGCACGATGGAGTTCGACTCCCAGAGGACGAAGTCATCGTCGGCGATCGTGGGGACCCTGCCATTGGGGTTGAGTGCGCGGTACTCGGATGTATCGACGACGCCGAAGGGCTGATTCCCCTTCGATACGTGGCCGCCCGGGCCCATGGTGGCGCTGGCGAGGATGAAATCGAACTCCAGGCCGATCTCGGAGAGCGTCCACAAAACCTTCTGCGTGCGGGCCGAACTCGGCCGACCCCAAAGTCTTAGCATGCGAGCGTCTCCTCGATCGTCATTCTGGCGTGAAGGGCAGTGTATGCTTGCGTCGTCCGCGTCATTCTAGCGCTGGGGTGTCCGATGCCGTTGCCGGTCGACAAGATTCCGTTCTGCCTTGCCACCAATCGTCGTCTCGATCGCTGGGTGCGCATTCACGGCGATGGCACGGTGAGCGTGCTCACCGGCAAGGTCGAGATCGGCCAGGGCATCGCTTCGGCCATGGCACAGATGGCAGCCGACGAACTCGACGTGGCCTTCGAACGCATCCGCATGCATCCCGTCGATACGCTGCAAAGCCCCGACGAAGGCACGACGTCGGGCAGTCGGTCCGTCGAGGAAGGGGGAACGGCGCTGCGCCAGGCGTGCGCGGAGGTGCGCGATCTTCTCCTGCAGACAGCGGCGCGCAAGCTCGGGGCGAGTCTCGAGAGCCTGTCCGTCGAGGATGGGTGCATCCGCGTTCGGGGCCGCAGCGACTCGTTGACCTACTGGGAACTCGCCGACGAAGTCGACATCGCCCAGGATGCGACGGGGGAGGTGAAGCCCAAGCCCGCATCGGCGCTGCGGCTCGTGGGTCGCGACGTGCCGCGGATCGACGTCCCGGCGAAGATCTTCGGTGCGGCCTACGTGCACGATCTCGAACTGCCGGGGATGCTGCACGCCCGCGTCGTGCGCCCGCCTTCGTATCGTGCGCGGCTGCAGGCGCTCGATGACACGCAGGCGAAGTCCGTGTCGGGGCTGGTCGCGATCGTGCGCGAGGGGAGCTTCCTCGGCGTGATCGCAGAACGCGAGGAGAACGCCGTCAAGGCGGCGGGTCTGCTTGCGGCCGGCGCCGTCTGGCAGGAACAGGCGGATCTGCCCGACGTGCACGATCTGCCCGGCTTCCTGAAGAACGAGCCGACGGACGACGAGGTATTGCGCGAGAAGGTCGCCGAGACCGCGCCATCCGTCCAGCGTCACCGCGCGAGCTACTCGCGGCCCTATCTTGCGCATGCCTCCATCGGGCCGTCCTGCGCGGTCGCGCGCTGGGGCGAGGGGGATCGGCTCGAAGTCTGGTCGCATTGCCAGGGCCCTTATCCCTTGCGAGCCGAGATCGCGAAGATCCTCGGCATCGATATCGAAGGCATCGTGGTGCGGCACATGGAAGGCGCGGGTTGCTACGGGCACAACGGGGCGGACGATGCGGCGTTCGACGCTGTTCTGCTTGCACGCGCGGTGCCGGGGCGACCGGTGCGCCTGCAGTGGTCGAGGGAGGACGAGTTCGGCTGGGAACCCTTCGGTCCGGCGATGGTGGTCGAGGTCGAAGGCAGCATCGATGCCGCTGGGCGCATCGTCGACTGGCGGCAGGATCACTACACCAACAAGCACATCTGCCGTCCGGGCCGGCATCCGAATCCGGGGCTGCTGGCGGCCTGGCATCTCGACCAGGGGCACGAGCCTCCGCCCACCATCGACATGCCCCTCGCGATGGGCGGGGGCAGTCAGCGCAATGCCGTGCCGGACTATTCGTTTCCGAACGAGCGCATCGTCAATCACACCTTGCGCAGCATGCCGGTGCGCATCTCCACCTTGCGTGCGCTGGGGGCTTACATCAACGTGTTCGCCATCGAGTCCTTCCTCGACGAGCTGGCGATGCAGGCGGGCATTGATCCCGTCGAGTTTCGGCTCCGCCACCACGACGATCCGCGGGCGCGTGCAGTCATCGAAGCCGCGGCCGATGCGGCCAATTGGCAGGCGAACGCAGTAAGTGACGGTCGGCGCGGCATGGGCATTGGCTACGCCCGCTACAAGGGTTTCGGCAACTATGTCGCGGTGATCGCCGAGGTTGAAGTCGACCAGATGGTACGCGTGCCGCGGGTGTGGACGGCACTCGATTGCGGTCGGATCGTCAGCCCGGACGGGCTGCGCAACCAGGCCGAGGGCGGCGTGGTCCAGGCCACGAGCTGGACCCTCAAGGAGGCCGTGCGCTTCGATCGCACGC
>JBIKKL010000534.1:0-3793 GCA_044360365.1 Burkholderiales bacterium
CCCTTCCCGCCCGGTGGATCGACCGACTTCGTCGGTCGATCCATTGCACTGAAGCTTTCCGAGTCGCTAGGAAAACAGGTCATCGCAGACAATCGCGGTGGCGCCGGGGCCGCCATCGGAACCGCCATCGTGGCGCGCGCCGCGCTGGACGGCTATACCCTGCTGCTCGGCAATTCCCAGGGGCTGGTGACGAATCCGCTGATGAACGCGAAGTTGCCCTACGATCCGTTCAAGGATTTCGACCCCGTCATCCGGCTCAACCGCATTGCCCAGGCGCTCGCCGCGACGCCCTCGCTGCCGGCCAACAACGCGAAGGAACAGATTGCGCTTGCCAAGGCCCGTCCCAGCAAGCTCAACATCACCTCACCCGGCACCGGCTCGTCGAATCACGTCGGTGCCGAGATGTTCAAACACTTGTCCGGTGTGGACATCGTTCACGTTCTGCCGCCGACGCAGGCGCAGTCATGCTCATCCAGCGATTCGGCTCGGCGGAGAATCTCAATGTCCATCTGCACTGCCTGGTGCTCGACGGGGTGTATCGGCGCACCGAGGGCGAACCCACCTTCGATGCGGCGCGAGCCCCCACTGGCGATGAGCTCGCGGGCCTGCTCGACCAGATCGTCGCGCGGCTGATGAAGCTGCTCACGCGGCGAGGTCATCTGGTCGAAGAGCAGGGCATGACCTACCTGGCGGACACGAATGCGGATCATCCGTTGGCGTCACTGCAGGCGGCCTCCTGCACTTATCGCATCGCCCTGGGTCCGCGCACCGGCCAGAAGGTTCTCAGCTTGCGCACGGTGGCGGGCCAGGACGAGAAGCCCGGGAAAGTGCTGTGCGCCGATGCGTACGGCTTCAGCCTGCACGCCGCGGTGCGCTGCGGGGCGGATCAGCGCAAGCAACTCGAAGGGCTATGCCGGTACATCACCCGCCCCGCGATCGCCAACGAACGCCTGAGCCGCAATGCCAAGTGGCAGGTCGTGCCGAAGCTCAAAAACCCGTATCGCGACGGCACGACCCACATCGTCATGCACCCGCAGGAGTTCATGCAACGCCTGGCGGCGCTGGTGCCACGCCCGCGGCCGCACCTGATCCGCTTTCACGGGGTGCTCGCCCCGAACGCAAAGCTGCGTGCGGCGGTCGTGGCCGATCTCGTGCAGCCGGCGAGCAAACCCGCGCGCGGGCACGCGCACGGCCAGGCGGCACGGATGAGCTGGGCACGGCTGCTCAAGCGCGTGTTCGACATCGATGTCGAGCGTTGCGCGTGCGGCGGTCAACTGAAGATCATCGCCGCGATCGAAGATCCGGTGGTGATCGTGAGGATCCTCGCGCACCTGGGCGTGGCCGCGCGGGCGCCGCCGCGCGCACCGGCGCGGGAGCTTTCGCTCAACCACGCAGCCTGACCGGAGAGCAAAACGACGGTTCTGCGGAAGAACCGACGGACGTGCTCGGCCGGTGATCGCGTGACGGCGTCATTGCGCGGCGGGTGAACGCCGATTCGGGCCGATGCTGCTCCTGCATCTTCACTGCAAGGGGGGGATTTATCGCCAGTGAGCGCTCGGCAACTGCGCGCTTGACCGCTCGGAGCACGGAGAATACAGTGCCAGCGTGCGGGAAACGTCGTTTGAAATTCCTATTCACCGTCGCCTTCGTGTCCACTGGGGCGAGGGGTTCTGGAGATCGTCTTGAAGTTCCCCAACATCCTGCTCTGTGCCTCGGCCGCGGCATGCATCGCAGCGCCCGCGCTCGCTCAGAATTATCCCACTCGCCCTGTTCGCATCATCATTCCGTTCACGCCGGGAGGCGGGTCGGACATTCAGGGACGTGCGCTCGCGCAGCGCCTGACCGAACGCCTGGGCCAGCAGGTAATCGTCGATAACCGTCCCGGCGCTGGAACTGTGCTCGCAACTGAGCTTGTCAGCAAAGCGCCGGCCGACGGCTACACGGTCCTGTTCGTGACCACGACGTTCGCCATCAACCCGAGCCTGCGCAAGGTGCCGTACGACATCCTCAAGGATTTTGCGCCGCTCGTCTATCTCACGGCGCAACCGAACATGATCGCCGCGCATCCATCGCTGCCTGCGAACCATCCGCGCGATCTCCTGAAGATCGCGAAGGAGCGGCCGAACGCGCTCACCTACGGGACGGCGGGCGCCGGCACGGCAGCGCACGTGTCGATGGAGCTCATGCAGATGATGAGCGGAGCCAAGCTCACCCACGTGCCGTACAAGGGTGGCGCCCAGGGCATTGTCGATCTCATGAGCGGCCAGATCGCGCTCTTCGTTACGCCTCCGGCGTCGCTTCTCGGACCCATCAAGCAGGGCAAGCTCAAACCCATTGCCGTTACAACTGCGAAGCGTGCGGCTGCCGCCCCGAACGTGCCCACGGTCGCGGAAGGTGGCATTCCGGGATATGAAGCGACGGCGTGGCAGGGGCTCGTGGTGCCCGCCGGCGTGCCGCGCGAGATCGTCGGCCGTCTCAACAAGGAGATCAACGCGATCATTCAGTTGCCTGACGTTCGCGAGCGTATCGAAGCCGATGGGGCGGAGCCCATGGGCGGACCCCCGGAAGCGTTCGGCGAGCACATCCGCAGGGAGCACGCGAAGTGGTCGAAGGTCGTGAAGGTCTCGGGCGCGAAGGTGGATTAGCATAGAGTCCCCGTCACGGAGCAGGACGACCATGGGCGCGATTCTGAGACTGGGCATCACGCATTACCCGAACCTCTCGGCAAACCTGAACATGTGCTGGCGCTTCGAAAAGTAAGTCCTGCAGCGCGAAGTACCGCCCGGAATTCCCGTGCAGCGTGCTACACACCACTGTGGCCCGCAACAATTGGCTTCGCGCGACTGATTCAATTGCCAGTCCTCGCCGACACGAGCGAATACTCATGATGCAATCCGCCCAAGATCGATTTCGCGAGCACTAGCGAACCCGCCGCCAGTCGATGTCGGGTTTCAGACTTTGGGCGGACAGGCAATTCGCTCGGTGGGTCCGGCACTCCGGGTCCCAGCGAAACATGACATCTGCCGCCACTGTAGTGCGCGACCCACTCTTTCAGAATGGCTCGAAGGTGCGCCTCCGAGATCGGAATTAGCCAATCCAGACACTCGCGCCGTATCGTCCCGATCACCAGCTCGCAGATCGCATTTGCTTTGGGATTTGCCACCGGTGATTTGAGAACTTTTAGGCCCAACGCTCTGATCGAATCGTCGAGGTACTTCGCGAATATCCGGTCTCGGTCATGGATCAAATACCGATGGGCGCCTCCTTCTCCGACGACCTCCCGTAGTTGCTGCAACGTCCACTCCGCCGTGGGATTGAGCGTCACGTTCACATTCGCAAGACGACGCCGCCCATGCTCGATCACCACGAACACATAAAGCACCCGAAACGTTGCTGTCACAGCGACGAAGAAATCGCACGCAATGATCGCCTTCGCATGGCTCATCAAAAATGTCGACCAGCGCTGATCGCCCCGTGGCTGCCCTAGAGGCCGCTTCGGCATGTACTTCGCCACCGTCCGGGGCGAGACACGTATGCCGAGCTTCAGGAGCAGTTCATAGGCGATTCGCTCCTGACCCCATAACACGTTCTCTCGGGCCATCCTACGGATCAGCATTCGCAGTTCCGCCGGAATTGTCGGACGTCCGGCCCGACACTTCAGTCGCCAGAAGATCCGCCAACCGAGTCGGTGCCAGCGTACGATGGTCGATGGACGAACGTTCACTACCGAATCGCGCCAATCACACAGCTTGGTGAATAGCGCCAGACTTACCCGCGTCGCGTGATCCACCCG